>CACYDX010000266.1 GCA_902773255.1 Oscillospiraceae bacterium | reverse complement strand
TGGTGTAGCTCAGTCGGTAGAGCGACGCACTCGTAATGCGTAGGTCGCCGGTTCGAGTCCGGCCTCCAGCTCCAACGCAGTCCTTTACGGACTGCGTTATTTTTTATCTTCGTTTTTTATAATTAAAAATGATGCTGTTTTATTGAAAAGAGTCCGAAATTTTAGTATAATTAATAGCCAAATTTTTTCCCGGAGCACAAAATGATAAAAAAGATCGCCATAAAAGGCGCAAGAGAGAACAACTTAAAAAACATCGATCTTGAGATACCACGGGACAGCCTGGTGGTTATAACCGGTCTTTCTGGAAGCGGTAAATCGAGCCTTGCCTTCGACACGATCTATGCCGAGGGCAGGAGGAGATACGTAGAGAGTCTGAGCGCATATGCTAGGATGTTTATCGGCCAGATGAAAAAGCCCGATGTGGATTACATCGAAGGTCTTTCTCCGGCTGTATCCATCGATCAGAAGACCACCTCTGCCAATCCGCGTTCCACTGTAGGAACGGTAACTGAGATCTATGACTATCTGAGACTGCTGTGGGCGAGGATAGGTGTGCCTCACTGCCCTAAGTGCGGTAAAGAAATAAAGAGGCAGACTGTTGACCAGATAGTGGACAGGATATTCACGCTGCAGGAGGGAACCAGGATACAGGTGCTGGCTCCAGTGATAAGAGCAAAGAAAGGTGAGCACCGTCAGGTTATAGAGGATGCCAGAAAATCCGGATATGTCAGACTGAAGGTCGATGGCTCGGTATATGACATAAACGAAGAAATCGCACTCGATAAAAACAAAAGACACGATATAAGCATCATTGTCGACAGGCTTGTGATAAAGCAGGGGATAAACAGAAGGCTGACCGACTCCGTTGAGACTGCACTGAACCTTGCCGAGGGTATAGTATATATCGATCTTCCGGAGAGCGGGGAAAACATGGTGTTCTCGCAGAACTTTGCCTGCGAGGACTGCGGCATATCTCTCGAGGAGATTACGCCGGCTATGTTTTCTTTTAACAATCCCGCCGGCGCATGCCCTACATGCTCAGGCTTGGGTGTGCAGCTGCTGATAAACCCGGATCTGATCATCCCCAATAAAGAGATCAGTCTTAATGATGGTGCACTGATAGCATCAGGATGGGGAAACATAAAAAGCAATTCCATTTCGAAAATGTATTTCGATGCACTTGCAAAAAGATTTCATTTCAAGCTTAGCGATCCCGTTAAGGAGATTCCGGACGAAGCTTTGAACGCAATACTCTACGGCACCGGAGACGAAAAACTGAAACTCAAGTATGAAACAGCTGATGGTTTCGGTGTTATAAACAGGGAATTCGAAGGAATAATCAACAATCTGAACAGAAGGTATTCCGAGACACAGAGCCAGAGCATAAGGGCTGAGATCGAGGAGTGCATGTCTGAAAGCGCATGTCCTGACTGCAAAGGCAAAAGGCTGAAGGATACCGCACTGTCCGTAACGGTCTTCGGAAAGAGCATATACGAATTCTCCGATATGCCTGTTAACGACTCTTATGATTTTATATGCAGTGCTGAGATATCCGAAAAGGATCACCTGATAGCGGACAGAATCATAAGAGAGATAAAGGACAGACTCCTGTTTCTGAAAAACGTAGGCCTCGGCTACTTGAGCCTTTCCCGTGCCGCCTCGACGCTCTCCGGCGGAGAGAGCCAGCGAATAAGACTTGCAACACAGATCGGTTCAGGACTTACCGGAGTGCTGTATATTCTTGATGAGCCCAGCATAGGCCTTCATCAGGTTGATAACCGGAAACTTCTTAAAACTCTGAAAAACCTCAGAGATCAGGGTAATTCGCTCATCATCGTTGAGCATGATGAGGAGACTATGCTTGAAGCGGACTATATCGTTGATATGGGACCTGGTGCCGGCAGTGAGGGAGGCTATGTGGTCTGTGCCGGAACGCCGGATGAGATTAAAAACTGCGAGAGATCGATAACAGGAAAGTATCTCAGAGGAGACCTTTCAATAACAGTTCCCGTAAAGAGAAGGATCGGCAGCGGAAAATCCATAGTTATTCACGGTGCTTCGGAGAACAATCTCAAGGATATAGATGTTGAATTCCCGCTGGGAAAGCTTGTCTGCGTGACCGGAGTATCGGGAAGCGGCAAGTCATCTCTTGTAAATGAGATCCTTTACAAGATACTTGCAAATAAAAAAAACCATGCAAAGATCAATCCGGGTAAATACCGTTCCGTTGACGGACTGGAATATGTTGACAAGGTCATCGTTCTAGACCAGAGCCCGATCGGCCGGACACCCAGATCGAATCCCGCCACATATACCGGTGTTTTCAGTGATATAAGGGAGCTTTTCGCTTCCACTAATGACGCAAAGATGAGAGGCTTCGGTTCCGGCAGGTTCTCCTTCAATGTCGTTGGTGGCAGATGCGAGGCATGCAAAGGCGACGGACTTGTGAAGATAGAGATGAATTTTCTGCCTGATGTTTTCGTCCCGTGCGATGTATGCCATGGAAAACGCTATAACAGAGAGACGCTGGAAGTTAAATACAAGAATAAAAATATTTCAGATATCCTTGATATGACAGTCACGGAGGCCTGCTCCTTCTTTTCAAACCACAAGAGGATACTGCAGAAACTGCAGACCCTTTATGACGTGGGCCTGGGTTATATAAAGCTGGGCCAGTCGAGTACTACTCTATCCGGCGGTGAAGCGCAGAGAGTGAAGCTCGCAACTGAACTTTCAAAACCTGATACCGGAAATACGGTATACATCCTTGACGAACCCACCACAGGCCTGCACAGCGATGATGTAAACAGGCTAGTTAGTATTCTTGACCGGCTCGTAAACAATAATAACAGCGTTATCGTTATCGAACATAATCTTGATGTTATCAAGGTCGCTGATCATATAATAGACCTCGGTCCCGAAGGCGGAGACAGAGGAGGAAACGTAGTATTTGCCGGAACTCCCGAAGAATGTGCGGAATGTGAAGAAAGCTACACCGGAAGATATTTAAAGAAGGTACTTTAAAATATGAACGAGATGGATGCGGAAAAGGAACTTTTTGCTGTAAACGGCGAGATAGAAGCAGTTGTGTTCCGCAATGATGAAAATGGTTATGCGGTTCTAAAGGTGAGACTTGATGACGGTTCGCAGGCGACACTTGTAGGCTGCATTCCCTATGTTTTTCCCGGTGAACTTATCACGGCATACGGTGACTGGGAAACCAATATAAATCACGGAAAGCAGTTCAAGGTGTCGTTCTTTCAGCAGGAGATGCCGTATAGCGAAAACGCCATATATCGTTTCCTGTCAAGCGGTATCTTCAAAGGCATTGGCCCGGCAACAGCTACACTTATAGTTAACCGGTTTGGAAGAAGAGCACTTTCCGCCATCGCGGATGATTATGAGAGACTGACAGAGATTAAGGGTATAAACTATACGAAAGCCAGAAAGCTGAATGAAGAATTCCTGAGACATTCAGGAATTCAGGAGCTTATGGCTTATATCTGCACCTATAATCTCCGACCTGTCCTTGCAATGCGCATCTACCACTATTATGGTGAAAGATCACTGGAGACTCTTAGGGAAAATCCATATATAATCGCATCTGCGCTCATCGGAGGAAAGTTTTCAGAGGCTGACCGTTTTGCACTAGAAAGCGGCATGGACGGTTACTCTATGGAGCGTATCAAAGCGGCTGTTGTATTTGAGCTTAACCACAATATGAATAACGGGCATTGCTTCATTCCATATGAAAAGCTTGCGGCCGCAACTGCCGAGATGATAGGCGTTGAGCTGGATGATGTTAACACAGGCATTGACGATCTGGCCGAAAACGGCGAGGTGATTATTGAAGAGATAGCCGGCTGCAGAGCCTGCTATCTTCCGGCGATATACATGGCAGAGTGTAATGTGGCGGATGACCTTGCTCAGAGAGCTGGGAAGAAAAACAGTTTAAACGCTGATCTCAGAGGTATCATCAGAGATATCGAGTCTACTGAGCATGTGAAGTATTCAACAGAGCAGTTCTCTACACTCAAAGCTGTAACTGATAACAATGTTGTTGTTATCACAGGCGGACCCGGTACCGGTAAGACTACAACGATAAAGGCTGTCATTAAGCTTTTCAATGCCATCGGTCTGCGCACATTCCTGTGCGCGCCAACGGGTAAAGCCGCGAAGAGGATGACAGAAGTCACCGGTTTCGATGCATATACGGTCCACAGGCTGCTCGGTGCAAAAATAGCCGAAGATGATGAATCAGTAATATTCGAAAAAAATGAAGATGATCAGCTCATCTGTGATGCTCTTATACTGGACGAATGTTCTATGGTGGATATCCTGCTCATGGATGCATTGGTGCGGGCTTTGCCAAATGATGCAAAACTTATTCTTGTCGGAGATGCCGATCAGCTTCCATCAGTCGGACCGGGCAACGTGTTTGCATCTGTAATTGCAAGCGGTGTGGTCCCGGTGGTGAAACTCAACACCATCTTCAGGCAGGGAGACGGAAGCAGGATCATAGAGAACGCACATCTTATCAACAAAGGCGAATATCCCGATTTCTCTGCAAATACCGGGGACTTCTTCAGGCTTAAGAGATCTCAGCCATCTTCAGCTATTTCCACGATAAGCGATCTCTTCGCGGACAGACTTCCGGGCAACATGGGCATAAGCATAGCTGACATACAGGTGCTTTCTCCAACGAGAAAAGGAGAACTCGGCACCGTGAACCTTAATAAAAAGCTTCAGGAAAGGCTGAACCCGGCTGGACCGGGGAAAAAGGAAATCGTATTCGGTGACAGCATATTCAGAGAGTCTGACAGAGTGATGCAGATAAGAAACGACTATGATATCATATGGTCTGACAAGTCAGGACTTGTTTTCGGTAATGGTATATATAACGGCGATACAGGAACGATCACAGAGATAAATACCGAGATGGAATATCTCACTATCGACTTCGACGGCAAGATCGTAAAATATGGGTATGAATCTCTCATCGAGATAGAGCATGCCTGGGCTATGACGGTGCACAAATCACAGGGCAGTGAATTTGAAGCGGTTATAATGGCTCTCAGTGCGAATTCTTCTCTCCTTCTCACGCGAGATATCTTCTATACCGCAGTTTCCAGGGCCAAAAGGCTTATGATCCTTGTTGGTGATGATTCCGTCGCATACAGGATGATCGATAATTACAGACAGACTAAAAGGTATAATGCGTTAAAGACAAGACTTGTCAGAGCAGCTGAATGAATAAGATTGTTGAGTTTATACTTGATCTCATATATCCGCCAAAATGTGCTTTCTGCAGGAAGTTGATTGGCACCGGACATGAAGGGCTCTGCCCGGAGTGTACTGAAAAGCTTCCAAGGCTTTCCGGAACTGACGCGAAATCTTTGCTGGAAGACGGAACGCTATGCTATTCCGCCTTGCGTTATGATCAGATGGTAAGAGATTCTTTCCTGAGATATAAGTTTTATGGATCGGTATCCTATGCCGATACATATTCACGACTTATGGCTGAATGCCTTAAGGAAACTGCAGCTGGGATCGATATAGTCACTTGGGTACCGCTGAGCAGAAAAAGAAAACGGAAAAGGGGATATGATCAGGCAGAGCTCCTTGCAAACGGGACATCTCTTTTATTGGGGCTTGACTGCAAAGGGATTTTGTATAAAAATAAAGAGACTAAGGCCCAGTCTCTGACGAAGAGCAGAAACGAAAGAAAAAGCAACATAAAAGGTGCTTATACACTTCGTAAAGAGGCAGATATAAAAGGCAAAAAGATAATTATCGTTGATGATATAATTACCACGGGGGCAACACTTTCTGAATGCTGCGCTGTGCTAAAAAAAGCAGGGGCAGCATCCGTTACTGCGGCAACGTTTGCAAAAGCCGCCAGATGATTTTGTTTGAGGTTATATATGCTAATATTTGAAAGAGATATCGCTATAGATATGGGAACTTCAACCACCATGCTTTTTGAGCAGGGTAAAGGCGTTGTTTCAAGAGAACCGTCTGTCGTTGCAGTCGATAAGTTTTCAGGGAAGATACTGAAGATAGGCCAGGATGCGCAGAAGCTTCTGGGAAGAACACCGGCCAATATCGTGGCAATCCACCCTGTGAGCACCGGTGTTATCTCAGACTATGAGATCGCAGCGCATATGCTCAAGGAACTCGTGAACAGAGTCACATCCTTCAGTCTGTTCAAGCCATGTGTGCTCGCATGCGTGCCGAGCTGCATATCCGGCGTTGAAGAACGTGCTGTTATAGACTCAGCTATAGAAGCGGGAGCGCGAAAGGTTTACCTCATTGAGACCACTGTTGCCGTCGCTCTTGGTGCCGGCGTCGATATTTCCAAACCTGACGGCCACATGGTGATCGACATCGGCGGCGGCAATACAGAGATTGCTGTAATATCCGCAGGCGGTGTTGTTGAGTGCGAATCGATTGATGTTGCAGGCTCGAGCTTTGACGAAGCGATAGTCAAATATGTTCGCCGCAAATACAATATGCTAATCGGTATGGGCACTGCAGAGGAGATTAAGCGCAGTATAGGCTGTGTTATCCAAAGGCCGGAAGTCGGTACTGAGGAAGTAAAGGGCAGAAACCTTGCCAACGGCCTGCCGAAAACCATAGAGATAGGCTCAAATGAACTTATAGAAGCATTTGTTGAACCCATGAACCGCATTCTTGAGACGATACATATAGTCCTCGAGAGAACACCGCCTCAGCTTGTGGGTGACCTTGACAAGAACGGAATACTCATGTCCGGCGGAGGCAGCCTTATCTACGGGATGGACAGACTTATTGAACGAAGCACCGGAATAAGGACTGTCGTAGCTGATGACGCAGTTTCATGCGCAGTATACGGAGCGGGCAAGATGCTGATGCATCTTGATGACATGCAGGACGGAATGATGAATTTCTACCGTAAGAGACAGCTGAAAGGATAAGGATTCATTAATGAACATTAGAGATCTTTTCTCAAAGAAAAAGAGTGACCCGCACTGCTCCGCGGTCATTGTTGCCGCAGGTTCCGGTGAACGCATGGGAGCGGACAAGATTTTCATCGATTTGGCTGGTCTGCCTGTATTGGTGAGAACATTGAAGCCGTTTCAGGATTCGGACTGTGTTGATGAAATAGTTATAGTCACAAGGTCCGAAAAACTTTCCGAAGTCTCTGATCTATGCAGCAGCAACGGCTTTACAAAGGTAAGCAAGGTTGTTTCCGGAGGAGCCACAAGGACCGAGTCTGCGCTTGCAGGAGTTTCGGAAGTCAGTCCGAAGGCTAAGCTCATTGCCATACATGATGCTGCAAGACCGTTTATCACTGAAGAGCTTATCCGGGGGCTTGTGGAGTGCGCTGATCAGTTCATGGCAGCTGTGCCTGCTGTTAAATGCACCGATACGATCAGGATAGTTGATGATGACGGTGTTATCACGGGTGATACCGACAGGAATTACGCCGTTCAGATCCAGACGCCTCAGGTGTTTGACGCTGATATAATAAAAGGCGCTTTGTCATATGCCGTGACCCATGAGCTTTCTCTTACGGACGACAGCTCCGCTGCTAAAATGATGGGCGTAAAAGTACATACGGTTACCGGTGATCCGGACAATATAAAACTAACTGTGCCGGATGATCTGGTAAAAGGTGCCGCAATTCTTAAAAGCCGCGGTGTATCATGAGAATAGGACATGGTTACGACGTCCACCGGCTGACAGATGGGAGAAGACTGATTCTCGGCGGTGTAGAGATTCCATATGAAAAAGGACTTGACGGTCACTCCGATGCGGATGTTCTTATCCATGCGCTGATGGATGCATTGCTGGGTGCAGCTGCAAAGGGCGATATAGGCAGGCTTTTTCCTGATAATGACGACCGTTATCTCGGAGCTGACAGTATGGTGCTCCTTAATACCGTAATCGGTCTCATCCACAGTCTCGGATATAAGGTTTCCAATGCTGATTGCACCGTTATAGCGCAGAAGCCGAAACTGGCTCCTTTCATTGGGCAGATGCGATATAATATAGCTTCAGCGCTTCAAATCCCGGCCGACTGTGTTAATGTTAAAGCCACTACAGAGGAAGGCTTAGGGTTTACCGGCGAAGGAAAGGGAATAGCAGCTCACGCGGTGGTTTTGCTGGAGTGAATTTGCGTATTCAAAAGGACAGGCTGATGCCTGTCCTTTTGCACGCCAGATGACCGGAAAATATATTAAAATGTTTTAAATAATAGGATTACATAATTGCCTTTTTTCAATAATGGCGATATAATAAATTGTTAAATTGTGTGCTCTGAAGCGGGAAGAGTGAACTATGGAGATATTCAGAACCGTGGTCGAACGCGGCTTGAACTATATGTCGAATATCGGCATTGCGGATATCATAGATATCCTCATTGTCGCCTATCTGATATACAGAGTGATAATACTGGTTAGAAGGACCAACACCTATAATATTGCGCGTGGCCTTATTATTTTCCTGGTAGCTCTGTGGATATCCGGGATGGCAAAGCTTACCATGATAAACTATATACTGCGGAGAGCTGTTGAGATCGGTGCGATTGCTTTGCTCATCATCTTCCAGCCCGAACTCAGGAAAGGTCTTGAAAGGATGGGAAGGTCCCTGTCACAGGGGAGGGTAGCTTCTTCATCGGAGATGGAATCTGTCATTATGCAGACGATCATTGCATGCAATGATCTTTCCGATTCAAAGACAGGCGCACTTATTATTTTTGAAAGAAAAGTTAAACTCGATGAGGTTATAGCCTCGGGAACTATCATCAACTCGGATGTTAATGCCGAGCTCCTCAAGAATATCTTTTTCAACAAAGCACCTCTCCACGACGGAGCAGTTGTTATCCGTGACGGAAGGATTGCTGCGGCAGGATGCGTCCTTCCTCTTACAAAGAGCACAAATCTGTCAAAGGATCTTGGAATGAGACACAGAGCCGGAATAGGAATGAGCGAGCAGTCCGATGCGCTCGTGGTCATTGTTTCAGAAGAAACCGGTGCAATATCCGTTGCGATAGACGGAATGCTCAAGCGGCACCTCAATTCTTCGACCTTTGACAAGATACTTCACAGTGAGCTGGTGCTTGATGAGGCCGAAACTGACAAGAGCATCTGGAAGGCAATAAAAAAGCTTCTTACGGTAGAGAAAAATGAAGAACAGCAGATCAACGAAAAGAATAACTGACAGCAATGTTTTCTGGATGATAACATCTCTTGTTATCTCTCTGATCATCTGGATATATGTAACCAGCATCCAGTCTGATGAATACCATCAGGTGTTCAGAAATGTGCCTGTGGAATTCACTGGGACTCAAGTGCTGAGAGATACCAAAGGTATGGAGATAACGGATGTTGACGTTTCAACAGTCAACGTTGAGATCTCGGGACCGAGAAGGATAATAGGGGCATGGTCTTCCTCAGATCTTGTCGCACAGATAGATGTCAGCCGCCTGTCACAGTCTATCTATACGGAAACACCGTATACGGTCGTGTTTCCCGCCAGAACCGATACTTCCAATATCTCCGTAGTAAAGAGATATCCAGAGACTGTCAGCTTTACTGTATCTAAAGTCATTGACAAGACTGTACAGGTCAAAGGAAGTTTCCTCGGTGAGATAGCGGAAGGATTTGTTGCTCAGAAAGCAGAATTCGAGCCATCGACCATAACACTGACAGGACCCGAGACCTCTCTGAAAAACGTAGAATATGTCTGGGTCACATTCGGAGAGGGAGAGATCAGTTCCACGTACAGCGTGGAAACTGGTTTTGTTCTTATGAATGCTGACGGCGAGGAGTGTTCATCCAGCGGCATCACCTTCTCGACTGACACTGTTGATGCAACGCTGCCGATACTTGCAGTGAAGGAAGTCCCTCTTGACATCAATCTTTATTACGGCGCCGGAGCCAATGAAAATAATACGATTGTAAGTATAGAGCCTAAGACGATCACGCTCTCCGGCGATTCTGCCATACTTGCTGATGTTAACAAGATAGTTCTTGATACTATCGACACTACAACCTTCACATCTACTTTCCAGGATACAAGATCCATAAAGATTAATAATGAACTGAATAATCTCACAGGTGTAACGGAAGCCGTTATATCTGTTGAGATCGCAGGACTTGAAACAAAGACCTTCAATGTTCAGAACATAACTGCAGGCAACGTGCCTGAAGGATATACGGTAACTGTGATCAATCAGCAGCTGCCGGTGAAGATCAGAGCAGCAAAGGATGTGCTTGACAGCCTTACAAATGAGAATATTGCCGCCATAGCTGATCTTTCAGATCTTTCTTCAGGATCCGGAATATTTGACGTTCCGGTAAAAATAAGGATAGACGGCAGCAATGATGCCGGCGCCATCGGAGTATACAGCGTTTCTATAAATCTGGTGAAGGACTGATGGTTCAGAAAGCACTTGTTTTAAATACCTTTAAGAATAATACGGCGGAACTTTCAATCCGGAGAAGATCTGCCTGCGGAGGAAACTGCTCCGGTTGTGAGGGCTGCTCTCTTACAGAGAATGTGATACGGGTTACGGCTGAAAACAAAGTTGGAGCGACTTCAGGACAGACCGTGCTTGTGGAGACTAAGACGCGATTGATATTCAGATATGCAGTGCTTGTATACATTCTCCCGGTATTCTTTCTCATACTGGGTTATATGACAGCTTATATGATGTCCTTTTCTGAATCGATATGCATATTGACCGGCTTCTGCTCTCTGCTTGCAGGTACTGCGCTGGTTTTGATACTCCATAGGATAAAGAAAAATGACCCCGTGTCATATTCGATTACTAAGGTTCTGGAGGAACAATAATGATTAAAAGCATGACAGGATACGGAAGCTCCAAGATTACAGATGAAGGAATAACCGTATCCGTTGAGCTTAAGAGCGTAAACAACAGATATCTTGAGACTTCCGTCAGGCTGCCGCGGGTATATCTTGCACTTGAAGAGGAGATAAAGAATGTTATAAAAGAGCATATCAGCCGCGGAAAGGTAGATGTATTTATTTCAATCGATTCCTCTGAGCTTGATACTGTTGATGTTTCCATAAATCAGAAACTGGCCCGGGCTTATCTGAGTGCATTCAAAGCACTCAGCACCGATTTTGATATTCCCTTCGATATAACTTCCGGAATGATCGGAAGGCTTTCGGATGTGCTGAAGATAGAAAAGACTGAAGCGGACAACAGCTTTATTTCCAAGGTGCTCTCGGCAGCTGTAAACGATGCTGTAACTGATTTTGACGCGATGCGGGCACGCGAGGGAGAAAAGCTCCTCAATGATATCAGGGGCAGACTTGGCACTATCCTCGATATAGTAAGTCAGATAGAGCAAAGAGCTTCTGAGACTGTGTCCGCCTATAGGAGCAGGCTCGAACAGAAGATGAACGAAGTGCTTTCCGGAACAGGTATTGATGAGGCAAGGATACTTGCCGAGGCCGCTGTTTTTGCAGATCATATCGCCATCGATGAGGAGACAGTTAGGCTTCGCAGCCATATTTCTCAGATGGAAAACTTTCTCGAAACTGGTTCGCCCATAGGAAAAAAGATGGATTTCCTCATTCAGGAATTCAACAGGGAAGCCAATACGATAGGTTCCAAGTGTCAGAACTCCGATGTTGCACATATAGTTGTTGATCTCAAATCGGAGATAGAGAAGATACGGGAGCAGATACAGAACATTGAATAATATGCAGGTAAAACTGATCAATATCGGTTTCGGAAACTATATTTCCGCCAATAAGCTCATTTCCGTAACATCACCGGATTCGGCACCTATTAAGAGAGCTGTACAGGTTTCAAGGGACAAGGGACTTCTTATTGATGCATCATTCGGTAGAAGTACAAAGTCGGTGATTTTTATGGAAAACGGCTATATCGTCCTCTCCGCGCTCGCTCCGGAGCTGCTTTCGGAAAGGATATCTGATAATTCCGCTTCGGAAGGAGAAAAGAATTGAGCATAGGTAACCTTATCGTTATATCCGGACCATCAGGTGCCGGCAAATCCACAGTAGTTAACAGAGCAATGGAAACACGGAATGATATCTGTTTTTCCACTTCAGTGACCACAAGATCTCCGAGACCTGGAGAGATAGACGGAGTTGATTATTTCTTTATCAATCAGAAACGCTTCGATGAGATGGTGGCAGATAACGATCTTCTCGAACATGCGGTATATGTTTCCAATTCCTACGGCACACCGAGAAAATTCGTTGAAGACAAACTCTCTGAGGGAATGAACGTTATTCTCGATATTGAGATCCAAGGTGCGGCTCAGGTGCATAAAAACAAGCCTGAAGCAGTAATGGTATTCATCATTCCGCCGTCAATAGACGAACTGAGAAAAAGGCTCACCGGTCGCGGTACCGAGACAGAAGCTACGATAGAAGCACGGATTCAAAGAGCTGTACAGGAGTGCGGTGAGGCTGATTTTTATGATTATATAATCATAAACGATGATCTTGATAAGGCTTCGGAAGAGCTCTCGTCTATCATCAATGCTGAATTGTGCAGATTCGATAAGAGATATGAGTTGCTCAGCTCTTTCGGTAAGTAAATATTCGTTGATATAAGGAGTAAGAAATTATGATGCTTTATCCACCCGTTGCCGAACTTACTGAAAAAGTCGGCAGCCGCTATCAGCTCGTAAACCTTGTTGCAAGAAGGGCGAGGGTAATTTCCGCTGAAGCGGAAGAGAAACAGGAGTCTCTTGAAAAGAAGCCGGTTTCCACCGCTATCGACGAGGTATATTCAGGCAAGCTTACCATCAAGTGATTTTTCTATAAAGGGTGGCCGGTATGTATTCAAAGGTGGCAAAGATAGCCATATCCAAAGCTGCATATCATATAGATCGGCCGTACGATTATTATATACCTGATGATCTTGCAGGCAGAGTTCTTCCCGGGATGCGCGTTCTTGTGGAGTTTTCCCGATACGGCGCACCTGTTGAAGGGCTTGTGCTTGCGCTTGCTTCTTCCACCAGATTTGATAAACTCAAGCCTGTGATCAGGGTGCTTGATCAAAAGCCCATCCTCAGCGGTAAACAGCTGAAACTTGCGCTTTTCATGAGAGAGCGCTTCTTCTGCACCGTATATGATGCAGTAAGGACTATGCTTCCCGCGGGACTTTTTTATGATGACAGCGGAAAAAGAAAGGTAAAGGATGCTTTCAGAGAGATATCGGTATTGAACATCACGCGGGAGGAAGCCCTTGATTTCTGCAGTAAAAACGGGAAAAGAGCTCCGCAGCAGGCGCATATAATGGAAGTTCTGGCAGATTTTCAAAGCCTTGTTTCAAAAGATCTTCTGCTATATTCTGGTTCTTCAAGAAATTCACTTGTTTCGCTTAAAAACAAAGGACTGGTATCCTTTGAATATGTTGAGTATTTCAGACGCCCGACTGTTGAGGAAGACGAGCGTAAAGATCTGCCTGTGCTCACTCCGCAGCAGAGTGAAGTCTTCCAAAACATACTTAAGTCAATATCGGGCGCCCGGTTTTTTACAACGTTGCTGTTCGGGGTAACCGGCAGCGGCAAGAGCTGCGTGTATGCACATCTTATTCGGAACTGTCTTGAAAAGAATAAGTCTGTTATCTTCCTCGTTCCTGAAATCGCGCTGACACCGCAGTTCATCAGAGAGTATACTTCCTATTTTGGTGACGAGGTAGCAATTATCCATAGCGGACTTTCTGCCGGGGAACGGCTTGATGAATGGAAAAGGATATCCTCGGGAAATGCAAGGCTCGTTATAGGGACGAGAAGCGCGGTATTTGCACCGACTGTTGATCTTGGACTGATAATAATCGATGAGGAGCAGGAGGATTCATATAAATCAGAAAGCTCACCCAGATATAATGCCCGTGATGTCGCATCCTACAGATGTGCAGAGGAAGCCTGCGGACTGCTGCTTG
Organism: Oscillospiraceae bacterium; assembly: GCA_902773255.1. Classification (GTDB taxonomy): domain Bacteria; phylum Bacillota; class Clostridia; order Oscillospirales; family Oscillospiraceae; genus Limivicinus. The sequence goes on along the minus strand of CACYDX010000266.1, from coordinate 6,721 downwards.
GCTCAGCAACCCCGGATATCTGCAGCATGTATAAAGCAAAGCAGGGGAAATATGATCTGCTTACTTTGCCTGAACGATACAACAGGTTCGATCTTCCGGAAGTACGTATTGTGGATATGAAGGATGAGCTTCTTGCGGGAAACCCCGGCATGATAAGTTCGGTGCTTGCAGGGGAACTCAGCAGCAATATAGAAAAAAAAGAACAGAGCCTCATATTTCTAAACAGAAGAGGAGCAAGCAAGGCGGTTTCCTGTCTGAACTGCGGCTTCGTATATACATGCCCGAGATGCAGTGTTTCTCTATCTTATCATTCAAAAGGAGACAGGTTGATCTGTCACTACTGCGGCTATACAAAAAGGCCGGAACATGCATGTCCTGAATGCGGCGGTGATCTTCAGCAGATAGGCTCAGGCACACAGAAAATAGAGGATGTGCTTTCAGAACAGTTTCCTGAAGTCACTGTTCTAAGGCTGGATACCGACGCCGTTTCCCAGACGGGAGACAGGGAGCGGATCCTCAGCAGATTCGTCGATGAAAAGATCCCGATTCTGGTTGGCACGCAGATGATCGGAAAAGGTCACAATTTCAGTAATGTTACACTTTCTGGCATTGTTTCAGCAGACCAGAGCCTTTATACCGGAAACTACAGATCAGCGGAAAAGACCTTTTCCATTCTTACACAGGTTATCGGCAGAAGCGGAAGGGCGGATAAAAAGGGAAGGGCTGTGATCCAGACCTTCACTCCGGATAATCCTGTTATCAGATTTGCTGCACAGCAGGACTATATGTCCTATTACGACTATGAACTTGAATTCAGAAGGCTTCAGAACATGCCGCCTTTCTCGGAGCTGATCGCACTTGTTGCAGTCGGAAAGAACGAAAAAACGGTAATCAGTTGTGCCGGACATATCAGATCCTGTCTGCTGGCTGAGACTGCTTCGTATGATAATATCTCGGTGATTGGACCTTCACCGCTTTCGGTGGCAAGGGTAAACGAGAAATACAGATATGCGGTATACATTACACTTCCGGAGAGCGTTAAGCTCAACCAGCTGATCTCCAACATTATCATAGGCTGCTGTCTTAATAAGGCTTTCAAAGGAATAACAGTATATGCGGACAGAAGTCCGCTTTAAGAATTACGGAGAAAAAATGGCAATAAGAACAATTTTGACAAAGGAACAGGACTCCCTTTACAAGAAATCCCGTACAGTAACTGATTTTAATCCCAGACTTCATCAGTTGCTGGACGACATGAAGGAAACGCTGATAGAATCAGGCGGAGTAGGTCTTGCTGCGCCTCAGGTAGGCGTGCTCCGCAGAGCTGTTGTTGTACTTGAAACTAATGTTGCAGAAGACGAGGCTGAGTATATCATCGAGCTTGTGAATCCTGAGATAATCGAACAGTCCGGTGAACAGTCCGGACCTGAGGGATGCCTCAGCTTTCCGGGAGAATACGGCATAGTCAAAAGACCTATGAATGTGACCGTTAAGGCACAGGACAGGAACGGCAATTGGTTCACGGTATCGGGAACAGGTCTTACTGCAAGATGCTTCTGCCATGAGATTGATCATTTGTCCGGCAATGTGTTCACTTCGCTGTGTACCAAGATGCTCACTGAAGAAGAGATCCAGAACGGAGAATACTGGGAGAATACAGAAGGTGCTTAAGGTCCTTTTTATGGGCACGCCGGATTTTGCGGCGGAATCTTTAAAAGCGTTGATAAATGATGAGAACTGCGAGATCGCGGGTGTTTTCACAAAGCCCGACAGACCAAGCGGCAGGGGTATGAGCATGGTTTTCAGTCCTGTAAAACAGCTCGCTCTCGATAACGGGATACCCGTATTTCAGCCGCCGAAGATGCGCGACGGAACCGCTGCCGCTATTGTCAGGGATGTTGACCCGGATATCATTGTTGTTGTGGCTTTCGGGAGAATTCTTCCGGATGAGATAATCTATTACCCGAAATACGGTTCAGTTAACATCCACGCATCTCTGCTTCCTAAATACAGAGGATCATCTCCCATCCAGTGGTCTGTCATAAACGGCGACGCTGTAACAGGAGTTACTTCAATGTATATGGCAACTGAGATGGATACCGGTGACACGATTTATTCCGTTGAAACTCCGATAGGTGAGTTCGAGACATCCGGTGAGCTTTCAGACAGGCTCAAAGTGATGGGCGCAGAGCTTCTTATCAGAACATTGAGAGACATTGAAGAAGGGAAGGCTCCCCGTATCCCTCAGGAAAACAGCAAAGCCACTTATGTCAGCATGCTGGATAAATCCATCTGCCCGATCGACTGGAACGAGCCGGCAAGAACTATAATAAAAAAAATCTATGGACTTCAGCCCTGGCCTGTTGCGGTAACTGTCCTCGGCGAAAGAGAACTGAAGATCTACAGTGCAGACTACGGTAAGAAAAATGAAGGCAGCGATCCCGGTACTGTTATAAGAGCTGATTCTGCAGGAATAGAAGTCGCATGCGGTTCGGGTGAGAGCGTGATCATAAAAGAGCTTCAGGCTCCGGGGAAAAAGAGGATGACAGCTTCCGCATATCTTAACGGATGCAGGATAATTGCCGGTAAAGATAAATGTCACTGAGTGCAAGAGAAGCCGTTTTAAGGCTGCTTAACGATTCTGAAAAAAAAAGTCTGCAGTCCGGGAGCTGTGTTGAAAGGCTAAATTCGGATTTCGGGCTCGACAGCAGGGATTCTTCCCTTGCGGTGAATATTTATCTTGGATGTATCCAGAACAGATATAAGCTCGATCATTATATCGATTCATATTCGGACATTTCTCCGGATAAGATAGACATCACAGTCAGAAATATTCTCCGTATGGCTGTCTATCAGCTGCTTTGGCTCGACAGAGTGCCGGACCACGCTGCAGTTGATGAGGCAGTAAAGCTCTGCAGGAAACTGGCACCTAAGGCAGTATCATTCGTAAATGCTGTGCTCAGACGTATCTCATCGGATAAAAGCGATCTTCCGCTTGTGAATGGTTCCGGTGCTGACAGGCTTTCTATTGAATACAGCGCAGGGAAGTGGTTCTCCGAATACCTTATAGAAACCTTCGGAGAGGCGTTTGCCGAGGAATTTCTTAAGGAATCAAACAAGCATGCTCCCCTGAGCCTGAAGGTAAACAGCCTTAAGATATCTTCAGATGAATATAAGAAGCTGCTGGAAAAACGGGCGATTACTTACAGCGAGAGCGTATTTGACGGTATCCTTTATGTTGATTCGGCAGACGTGAAAAAACTGCCGGGCTATGCCGAAGGTCTCTTTTTCATTCAGGATCCGGCAGCTGCCGCATGTGCTGTTATTTCAGGTGCAGCTCGCGGTATGAAGGTGCTGGACGCGTGCTCTTCTCCCGGAGGTAAATCTTTCTCGGCGGCAATTGAGATGTATAATGAAGGCAGCATCCTTGCCTGTGATATAAATGAAAAAAAAGTATCCAGAGTTTCTGAAGGCGCACAGCGCCTTGGGATCGGTATAATAAGCTGTTCGGTCCGTGATGCCGGTAAGTATTATCCGGAACTTGATTCCGCATTTGATATCGTAATTGCCGATGTACCTTGTTCGGGTTTCGGTGTTCTGAGAAAAAAACCAGAGATAAAGTATAAGACGCGTGATGAGATTTCCGCGCTCCCGGAGATACAGAAGCGCATGATAGATAACCTAAGTCGCTATGTTAAGCCGGGCGGAACGCTGCTGTATTCGACCTGCACCGTTATGAAAGAAGAGAACGAGCAGATAGTTGAGCGCTTCCTTGCAGAGCATGATGATTTCAATGCTTCGGATTTCGTATGCTGCGGCATCAAATCTTCAAACGGAATGTATACATTTCTTCCGAATATTGACGGAACTGACGGTTTTTTTGTCGGAAAGCTGATTAAGGTCAAATAATGAAAAAAGATATTCTCTCCATGTATCCCGAAGAGCTTAGGACCGAAATTAAAGAACTCGGTCAGCCGGGCTTCAGAGCGGATCAGATAACTGACTGGCTTTCAAAAGGTGTGAGATCCTTTGAACAGATGAAGAATCTGCCGAAAGATCTCAAAAATACCATGATCGATAAATATCATATTTATGAACCGAAAGTTCTGGAGAAAAAAACATCTGCTGACGGCACGATAAAATATCTCTGGGAACTGTACGACGGAAATGCCGTTGAGACTGTCATCATGCGTTACAGATACGGCAATACTGTATGTGTTTCCTCTCAGGTCGGCTGCAGGCAGGGATGCGCTTTCTGCGCTTCAACGATAGGCGGCCTTGTCCGTGATCTGAACGCTTCCGAAATATTGGATGAGGTCGTATTCTCTCAGAAGGAATCCGGATTGAAAATATCGAACATCGTTATGATGGGCATAGGAGAGCCGCTCGATAATTTCGATAATGTGGTCAGATTTCTCCGCCTTGTTAACGATCCGGGCGGGATCAACATTGGAATGAGACATATAACGATATCAACCTGCGGAATCATCGAGCGATTCGCAGATCTGGCCTCATTGGGATATCCTGTTACGCTGTCACTTTCGCTCCATGCTCCTGATGACGAGACCCGATCAAAAATTATGCCATCGAACAGATCCCGCGGAGTAGACAGAATACTGGATGAATGCATACGATTCTATGAGGCCACAGGACGCCGGATAAGCTTTGAGTATGCGATGATAAAAAATGTGAATGATTCCGATGAGCAGGCGTATTTGCTTGCGGATACAGCGAAAAAGGCTCATGCGCATATAAATCTTATCCCGCTCAACTACGTTAGCGAAAGGGATCTGCGACCGTCAGACCCTTCAACGATAAAACGGTTCAAAGATATACTTGAGGGCAGGGGAGTTAACGTTACCGTCAGAAGAAAACTCGGCAACGATGTGGACGCCTCCTGCGGGCAGCTTAGAAGAAGGCATATAACTTCAGAGCATTGAGGTTTAAGATCAATGAAGTGCTTCGGCATAACTGACAAAGGTAAAATTCGTGAAGACAATCAGGATTGCTTCATCATTGAAAAATGTGAAAAGAAATCCTGTTTCATAGTTGCGCTCTGCGACGGTATGGGCGGCGCAAAAGCAGGAGGCCTTGCAAGCAGACTTGCTAACAAGACTTTTGTTTCCTATGTCTTTGATAAGCTTATGTCCCGAAAAAGACTGACTTCTTCATATAAGCAGATCCTTATAGATGCCTGCAATGAAGCAAACAGGGTGGACTTCGATTATTCACAGTTCGATGACAGCTGCAAGGGAATGGGGACCACCATAGTCGGAGGTATCATTTCTGAAAACGGCAGCGGGCATATAATCAATGTGGGAGACAGCAGAGCATATCTCATCTCCGTAAGGCACAGAGATATCTATCAGATAACCAGAGATCATTCCCTTGTTGAGGATCTGGTGGAATACGGTGCCATCACAAAGGAACAGGCGAGGACTCATCCTCAGAAAAACGTTATAACGAGGGCTGTCGGGGCAGAGGCAGAGGTTGCCGCTGATTATTTTGAATTCAATCTGCAGAATTCCGATATTCTTCTTCTCTGTTCTGACGGGCTTTCCAACATGGTATCCGATATTGAGATACTGGATTATGCTGTTGAATACAGCGAACCGGAACTCCTCTGCAGAGCACTCATGGATAAAGCGCTCAACCGCGGAGCTTCGGACAATGTTACTGTTGTTGCAGTATCCAGATAGGAATAATAGGGTTTATGAGTGATCCTGTTTTTGACAAATACATAGACACGCTTCTTGAAGACCGTTTCCAGATCATTGAGAAGATAGGCGAAGGCGGAATGGCCGTTGTCTACAAAGCAATGGACATCAGGCTGAACCGTAATGTTGCTATTAAGATAATGCGCGATGAGTTTGCTGCAGATGAGGACTTCAAAAGAAGATTCTCTTCTGAATCACAGGCTGTCGCCATGCTGTCGCATCCGAACATAGTTGCTGTTTACGATGTCAGCCACAGTGATGATACCGAGTACATTGTCATGGAACTGTTGGATGGCATTACCATGAAACAGTATCTCGAGCGAAGGGGAGCAGTTGGCTGGAGAGAGACTCTCCATTTTGCTAAGCAGATAACAAAGGCTCTTAGCCATGCCCATTCCAAGGGCATCATCCACAGGGATATCAAGCCTCAGAACATAATGCTTCTCAGGGACGGCACTATAAAGGTCGCTGATTTCGGCATCGCCGCACTTGAAAATGAAGCCACTGAGATGAGCGGTCAGGCGATCGGTTCCATCCATTACATCGCCCCGGAGCAGGCCCGCGGAGAGATACCGAACGCAAGATGCGATATCTATTCTCTCGGAGTTGTCATGTATGAGATGCTCACCGGACAGCTTCCTTATACCGGCGATTCTCTGACGGAGATAGCACTAAAGCATATTGAGGCTAAACCCGTGCCGCCTCATGAGATAATAAGTGATTTTCCGATAGAATTCGAAAACATCATCTTTAAGGCGATGAACCCGGATGTTGATGAGCGTTACCAGAGTGCAAATGATCTTCTCGATGCGCTTGAAGCCTTTACCGAGACACAGCTTGAAAACGAAAAAACGGAGGAACTCCCGGCAGAGCAGCAGGTAGTTCCTGTAAGATCAGTAAGTGAAATGTCCCGCAGGAAGTTCCTTCTTCGAAAGCAGAGAGCTTCCAGAGTTTCCTTTTTTTCAGGATCGTTTCTTATACTTGCTGTTGGACTCTTACTTTTT
>CACYDX010000265.1 GCA_902773255.1 Oscillospiraceae bacterium | reverse complement strand
TCAAAGGGAATGTACGAATTCCTGGACGGAGAAGCCGAAAAGCTCGGCCTCATAAAGAAATACTACCGCAAGGAACTCTATGACAACATCTGCCGCCCTTGGGAGTATGCCGGATATCCGATGGAAGCGAAGGATAAGGTCTTCAACCTTAAGATCAAGATGTGCGACAAAGTGTTCGAGATCCCGTGCAATGCAAACGAGAATATCCTTGTTGCGCTCGAAAGAGCTGGCGTTGCGGGACCGAACAGGTGCCGCGGCGGTATCTGCGGATGGTGCAGAAGCAGGCTGCTTTCCGGCGATGTTTTCATCCCCGAGGATACAGACGGGCGCCGTGCGCAGGACAAGCTGGACGGTTATATCCATCCCTGTGCATGCTTTGCCGTCAGTGACCTTTCGATAGAAATGCCGCTGAAAAGATAAACAGACAGATCAACAGACAGATCAACAGTCATTGTCTGATCCGCTAACGGGGTCAGCGTGACCGGGCGCGGCTGACTGCGCCTGATATGCAAAAGGAGGATCCGTATGGGACTTTTCGGACCGAAATGGAAAAGCACGAATGAGCAGAAGGCGCTCAGCGCTCTGAAAGAAGGCATATTCGACATAGACAAGCTGATCGAGATCTGCTGTACCGCACCGCTGGGATCTGTGCGTCTGGCCGCTTTCGGCCGGCTTGCTTCCCATGGCGTTTCCACATGGGGACGGTCAAAAAGCCGCCGTGACACGGATCTGCGGAAAGCGGCCGCCGGCCTTCTGGAAAAATTTCAGGAACCCGAACAGCTTATAAAGCTGATCCGTGAAACAGAAGAGCCCGTCCTGCGGTATGCCGCCGCCCTGCGCATACCGAAGGATTCCATCTCCCTTCTTATCTCTGAACTGCCGAAGTTTTCCGGAGATGACCTGATAGCACTGGCGGAATACTTTGGGGATGACGAGTTTACGCTTGCGGCGGTCCGCAGGATGAGGGGATGGAAAGATAAGAGACTCACGGCGCTGCTGAATGAATATGCAAAGGACAAGCAGGATGAGGAGATACTGGCTCTCATGCAGGAGGACCCGTATAACCTGACGATCGTTTCCGCCTTTTTCGACAGGATCCCGGATGACATGCAGAAAGTGAAGAAAGCGCTGGAAGTGAACAGCGCTGAGCTGCTTGAGCGCGCCTTCAGGACCGTCCGCGATCCCGCCGTGCAGAAGTACGCCGGGGAAAAGCTGAACAGTATGCGCCGGGAGGAGCAGCGGGCCGGTATTGCCCGCATCATGAGCTCCACGAACGGGAATTTCAGCGAAAGGGACATAGATCAGTTCACCGACCCGAAAGATATCCATGAAGCCTATCTCCTCGCGCGGGAGTCCGCGAAGAAGTTCGGGATAGGCAGAAAGCCGTATGAAAAGCTTCTGGAGAAGCTGACATATCCGGATGATATCGTGCAGGCGCTGACAGAGCGCAAAAACACTGTCGGCGCGGACGGACTCGAGCAATTCTGGGGTGCGGAGAACTCCTGGGCATGGCATCAGCTGAGCAGACTGAATGATAAGGACAGGCTTCTGTCCGTTGCGAAAAATGCGAAGTCGCAGATCGTGCGGTGGAAGGCCTGCAAGCTTGCGGGCGGTCATTTTTACCCGGAGAAGGGGAATTGCTGCCGCTGTGAGGTATGCGGATTTGAAGATCATCCCGCACCGGAAGGGCAGGTGTCCGGAAAGGCTTACCGCTGCAGGCGCTGCAAGGGACTCGTGGAGGCGATACCGTTCAGCGCCGGACTGCCGCACTCCACCGTGACGTACCCGGACGGGAGCAAACATACGATCAATGGCTATGGCGGCCTGCAGTATAATGAGGAAAAGTTTGCAAAGAAGAACGATCTTTTCTGAGCGTACACGGCCGTACAGCCGGGACTCTGCAGATCGCTGTGTTTGTCCGTATACTGCCCTTAACAAAATGGGAGGCAAGCTGTGAAAAGGGAAAAAGCTGTAAGGATACTGTGCTTTATGCTGCTCTTAGCAATGCTCGCTCCGGCTCTCGCCGGGTGCGGCAGGAAAGGAGCCGGCACGGTATATGAGGACGATCTGAAAAGCTATGCCTCCATGATAGAGACTCTACCGGAAGGCTCGTATTACGCATTTGCGGATATGTCCGAAGAGCATGACGCACTCCTTGTCACGGATCACGTCTTCGATAACCTCGACGGAACACTTGCCGCAGTGGAAGCCACGGTATACGGCTTCGATAAAGCCGGCAGTATTAAGGAATACGGGCAGGTGAAGAGCGGAGGATCGGCAAACCCTCTTGCCGCGAAGGACAGCGAGCTCTATTGCGCGCATCACCGCTATATCGACAAAGTCCATATCGATGAAGCAGCTTCGGAGATGATCACAGTGGAGAGCGATGATTTCGAGGCATACGGAGATACCGTGGTGATAGCCTTCATTCCTGTTTCAGACAAGGCAGGCTGAAAGCCGCAGGATAAAGCAAAAGCAGACGGTTAAGATACCGTCTGCTTTTTGCTTGAAGAAGTTATTAACTGATACTGAAAAGTACAGACCTTTCCTTAATGAAGCCTGTGACGATGTCAGTATAGCATTGCCGGCAGCAGGGGACAACAGCAATGTTCCGTCAGGACTGCGGAGAGTCATCCGTCTTCAGACCGTACTCGAAGTTGATCCTTCTGTGTTCACCCATTTCGTTGAGCAGCCTTTTATTTGCATTGTTGACCGGCAGGGTTATGATCATGGACTCCGCCGCCTTACTCAGAGCAAGAGCGCCGAATATGGGAATCAGCGAATGCTTCAGGACTTCAAAATGCTGCTCCAGGACCAGACTCAGTATCACCATAACGGATCCGAGCACCAGCATTCCGATCATCATACGGATCGTGTCTCTTTGTATTTTCTGGAAAACCGCTCTTTCATCAGCTATCCAGTCTGAAACAGCTGCCCGGAAACGGTCTTCATCGATAGGTTCCTTAGAGATCACAGTCAGGCTGATGCTCTGGTGTTCACCTTTGGTGAGCGCTTTTGCCCGGATATATCCCTTTACTGCCTCATCGAATTCATTATCGGGGCTGTACTTCGTATAAAGGCTCTCCTCGTCATCCACGACCAGTCTGATATTCATATCTTTTGCACTGTCCATTTGTTTCCTCCCGTAATATATGATCGGTTTGATATGCAGATAGAAGCTGTAACGGACTACCCGGTCACTTTTCTTGATAGATAGTACATCATCTCAGCGATCTCACGGCTGCTGACAGGGAAGCCGGAATTGACCCATTCGCGCAGCATGCCGACAGTACCGTTTGCAACATAATGCTGTATGAATCCCGGGGACTGTCCGTTCACGGTCTTTATTACCGGGATATGCTGTGAGCAGAGGATCTCCACCAGCCGGGAAGAAAAGCCTGCATCTGCTGATCCGCTGAACAGGATGCGGAAGGTCTTCTCATTCTTTCTGACGTAATCAAAAAAAGCAGTGGTCGACTGAAGAAGCTGCTTCTCTCCCTGCTGATCCAGAACCGCAGGCGATTGGGGGATCATATCAAGGACCTCCGCCTCGATCTCCCGGAGCAGGTCAGACGGACCGTTGTAATAACTGTAAAAGGTGGAACGGTTGACATCCGCCGCTTCACAAATGGCAGTTACGGAAATGCCCGCAAGGTCTTTCGTTTCCAGCTGCTCCAGCAGGGCTTCCTTCAGCAGGCCTTTTGTCATACGGACGCGACGGTTCTCCGTCTTCTCTTTCATAAAAAGTCCTCCGTCATCCGACAGTATTCCGGTTTCTGTCGTTTTCAAAACATTTCAAAAGAAAACAGCTGTTGCGAATCCAACAGATTGTAGGTATTATTTTACACGAAGTGGCAGATTTGTCAATTTGTCCCGTGTTTAACGGCCGGGGGCCGGGAAGCATCGATCATGAAAATTTGAAGGAGCGTTACTACGATCATGGCAATTACCCTTTTCGAACGCTGGAGCCCGGAATATGCGCTTAACAATGCTTTCGACGATATGCGCGCATCGGGGCTGGAAGGCCTGAAAAAGCATCTCACATCAAATGCCCTCAAGACCGTTGAGAGCGTTGAATCCATCTCCGGAAGACCCGAGATCGCCCTGTTCACATCAGCACTCTTGGGCGGCAATGCTGTTAACGTACTTCTGGCGAAACTTTCAGAATGCGACTGGACGATCAAAGACGTGATGAAAGGCTCTGAGACTTCAAAAGCTATCGTCGGTTTCAATTACGATGAAAAGATGGTAGGGACCATCGAGCTGGGCATGATCAAAGAGGATAAGATCTGGAAGATCGACAGTCTGGCCATGCCCAAGATAGATAAGTTCACCCTGGCGCAGGGAACTGCCGTTGAGACTGAATAAAAAGGAGAAAACCGATGGCTGAAAAGATCAAAGAACTGTTTTCCACTAAATTCTCTTCTTCGTTTTTCGCTTTTACCTTCTTTTACGCGATTGTATTCTATCTTTCTGCAATCAGCTTCTATTTCTGGCTGGCCAGAACGGACATAAAGCCGGAAAAGAACGACTGATCTCCGGGATCTGCACCTGCAGCCTGACCGGACCTGCCGCATAAAAAAGACGCTCTGACCGAAAATGGTCAGAGCGCCGTTTTTTATATTTCGAAAGCCGTTTTATTCCTCTCTGAGGGTCACGAATTCGCTGTAGGGCAGCTCTTTGATGAAAGCGCAGTATTTCCTCCATTCGTCGAGCTTGTGGTTCCTGCGCTCCCTGTACTGGCTCCTGAGCGTCTCGTAGTTGAGATCTATGGTCCTGCGCTGGTTATAGGAGCTCGGCAGGAGCTGGATCAGCTGCCACCAGTATTTCTTGTCGCCTGTCTCAAGGAATGCAGCCCTCGCCGCGTTCAGCATGCTTATCGTCATCTTCAGAACTTCGGCGGGGGAGGAGCTTCCTCCGTTGAATCCTTCAAGGCAGCCGGCTTCGGATAAAAGATGCTCGCCCGAAAAATCCTCAAAGGTAAACTCCTTTTCGTGTATCGTCCGCATGGTGCTGCAGGAATTGGACACGGTCCCGACCTTATAGGTATCGAATTCCTTCCACCAGTAGAGGGGAGCGGTGATATCCATCTGGACATGCACCATCCTTCTCCATTTCGATTCCTCGGGCCCTCCCTTGGACATATTCATCAGAAGCATGTAGTCCTCGCGGCCTATCAGGTTCTTCCCGCCGCTTACTCCTTCCGCCTCGCTCACGGGGAGCCTGACCTTTTCTTTGCGGAGAGTGTGGTAGTTCCTGAAATCCCGGTCCCCGTCGCTGCTTTCGGACTCATAAAAATGGCTGTCGGAATCCTGCCAGCTGTTCTTCAGGTTTCTTGCGCCCCTTATGGCAGCTTCCCAGCCGTATACCTCTATGTTCTCTATCTTTATGCTCATCTTTCCGGTCCCTTTCCTGAGTTTCAGGCTATTTTACCACGAACGGGAAAACATGCCAACAGAAAAGCTGAAACTCCGTCCTGAAAAGTATAAAAAGACAAAGAAAAAGAGGCCCGGAGGCCTCTCTTTTCTTTCATTTCAGATCATTGTACGTTGAATACCTTTGCCGCCACAACGCTCTCGCCGCTGTCTGTCTCCTCGGTGACCACTATGATAACGGGGCTTCCGGTGCGAAGCTTATAGGCTCCGGCGCCGATATCCTCACCTTTGGCGTCGAGGGTATCGGGATCGTCCCAGATGCCGGCAAGGGAAACGCCGTCCTGGAAGGCATCGCAGTAGTGGTAGAGGTAGTAGTCGTCATCCTCGCCGGAGTCGTTCGGCAGGCGGATGAAGTAGCGGATGGCGTTGCTGCCGTCCTGGTAAGTGAAGAATTCGGCGCTTTCAAAGCTCACGTTCTCCGTCTTCTCGGGGAGACTCTTGAACAGGGCAGGAACGGCAGGCTCGGTATCGAAGACGAAAGGCTCCGGCGCCCCGCTGAGAGCCTGGGGATCGGCATAGTAGAAAACGGTGCTGCCCTCATCATAGTGGGAGCTGATGCGGAAGCCAACAACGCCTCCTGCCGGATCGAAGGCAAAGGGGATCGCGCAGCGCAAAGTCCTGCCGGGGACAAAATCGTAGTTCACGTTGAAGGTATCCGGCACGCTGTCCAGCCTGTAGACATCCTCGAGGAATTCGCCGCCCTGGCTGGCCTCATAGCTCTCATACCAGAGGGAGCGGATCTCATCGGTGCAGTTTTTCACATCGAAATAGATGACGATGACTTCTCCCGCCTCTTCATCCGTCACATGCTCCGCGCCGATAACGGTGTATTCCAGGTCGTGCACGGTGCCTGAAACAGTGCCTGTGCTGGGTTCGCCTTCGGGTATCGGGATGGCCTCGTCAGGCTGGAGAGAGCCCAGCGCCAGAGAAAAGAGCAGGCTCTCCGCCATGTCGCCTCCCAGCTTGCTGATCAGGCCCTGCACAACTGCGCCTGCCATGCCGCTGAGACTGCCGGAGCCGTTGGCCTCGTAGTCTGCAAGCTCCTCATCGGTGAGCGCGCGGAAATCCATCGTATAAGCCAGAGTCTTTATATCTGCAGTGCCTTCATTGAAACTGCAGGGCAGAACGATATACTTCGTGCTCTTGCCGAAGGGCGGGATGATTATGCTTTCATCGTCCCATTCCAGCGGGATCTCCGCTTCCATAAAGCGCATGTAGCCTTTGCCGTCGGCTTCGAGGAAGAGGAAGAAGTTCGCCCCCAGATCCACCACTCTCTTCACGATCTCAAGGTCGCTGCCCTCACCGCCTGTCATGCCGGCCAGCTTATAGCCGCCGGAAGGATCATAGGGCTCGGGCGTTGGTTCAGGGGTCGGCTCGGGAGTTGGTTCCGGAGTTGGTTCCGGAGTCGGTTCGGGAGTCGGTTCAGCCTCAACGGGCTTTGCTCCACCGGCGGCAGCGCCGCTTTCTCCGGCGCAGGCGCAAAGACCGAAAAGCATGCACAGTGCCAGAAGCAGGGCAAGTATCTTTTTCATCATGTTCAACACCTCTTGCTTTTAAATTTACTTAAGTTAAGTAGAATAATAGCACTATCCCGGCCATAAAAAAACCTCTTTCGCAGCTATCGTAAAAAGAACCCTCTGCATTTATGTTGCTCGGGAGGCGTTTGACAAAAGCCCGATCACAGCATATAATCATATCGACCTATAAAGAGTGCGCGAGAGACAAGCTCGATGACCGCACGACAACCTGCCGGATGCCGGTAAGGTGCCAAAGCTTGACCGATAGGCGCGGATAAGATTAACAGGCAGCCTGTCGGAACGATGGGCTGTCTTTTTGCGCTCTTTAAGGGATCATATTTTATTTAAAGGAGCGCATTATGGTAAAGATCTGTGACAAAGCGAAAAATGATCCGAAGGAGCTGTACGACTTATTCAGATATACTATCGGAGATGTTTATGTTTCCGACTGGATGGCGTCAGTGGCGGCAAACGACCGGACTGTTGAGAAAGCGCTGGTTAACGGCCTGAATGATTTTTTTCATCACAAGTACGGTGATATCAGCAGGTATGACGCTGACATAAACCTGGAGAACAATTGTTTCGGTGGAGACCTCTTCGGCAGATACCACACCGGCGACTGGAAGCTTCCGGTAAATGTCAACGGCGAGATAATGGGGATCCACAGTCACGATCTCGTCTTCAAGATCCGCACTTATGAAGGAAACACATATGTCTTGATTGACTCGGAATTTGACTGGCTCATAAGGGAAGAGGAGAAGAGCTGATCATTGAGAACAACAGCGGAAATGCTCAATCCTTGAATGCCCATACGGCATGCAGTGACCGCCGACCTGCTGCAGGAGTTAGACATAATAACAGTTAACAATAATACGTTTCCTAAAATACGTAAATAATAATACGTTAATAATACTATGTAATCTATAATATGTTTATAATATTACGTTTATGATAATATGGTAATAATATTAAGTAACCAATATTAAGTTAATGTATCTATGTTAATTATAATATGTCAATTACATTATGACTATAATAATATGTTAAATTAATTATGTTAACAAATAAAAGAAATATGGACAAAACGAAAGATTTATGTGGCGGAAAGCAATATCTCAATGATATAATAACTCTGATATAGAAGCATCATCGGAGAACGCAAGGGAAAAGAGAGGATGCTGCTCCGGTTCGGGAGCAGCTATGACAGGGAGTTATCGATGAAGAAGTCACTGATCATCGTGTTCAACGCGATCATTATGGCCGCCATACTGATCTTTGTTGTGATCTATTCCCGCGCGGATAATGCAAGATCGCATGAGCGGCAGATAGAGCACTTTGCGAACACCACCATCACCATGGAGCACGTCACCCAGAACTATCTGGTGGGCGAGCAGCATGTCTGCGATGTATGGGCGCATTCCATAAACAACAGGCCGATGACACTTGAGGAGGCAACGGATTTCGTCCGAGGCTCGCATGTTCATGAGACGGCTTCCGCGCATCTTCTTTATCTCGATACTCTCAAAGGCCTTTCCACCAGACCGAAGCAGGGCACGGAGGATAATTTCGACGTATCCTACGAAAAGCTCGATTTTCTGCAGGATATAAGCTGGATCAACGATCTGGGCGCGGCCGTGAATATTTCCCGCGCCTATACCAACCCCATGAACGGCAAGCAGTCGCTGGCCTTCTGCAACAGGATATCCGTCCTTGACGAAGACGGATCGAGCATGAGGGAGGCTGTGCTACTTCGTGTGCTGCCGATGGCGGAGCTTGCGGAAAAGTGGGTGTTCCCGCAGGTGGCCTTTGAGGATGCGGAGCTTGCCATGATCGAATCCGACGGTGACTATATCATCAAGGGGAATTCCTTCAAGAACGCAAACTTCTTCGAGTACTACCGGTCCTATAATCCGACGGACAAGGCCGCCGAGCAGGAGCTTTTTGATACGATCACCTCCTCCACCGGCACTGTTCTCATGCTCAACTCCCACGGTGAGGAAGTCCGCCTGGGCTTTACCCCCGTTGATGTCACCGACGGCTGGGCCATGCTCAGCATGGTGCCCGAAAGGGAGCTGAATGTGAATACGGAGAACTGGGTGCTCGTCGGCGTGATCACCGCGGGCCTCGTGCTCCTTTTCATCGTAGACCTGATCTATATGCTTTATTTCAACAGGCAGCTTAAGCATTCGGCGAGAGAGGCGGAATCCGCCAGCCGCGCGAAGACAGACTTCCTCTCCACCATGTCCCATGATATACGGACGCCCATGAACGCCATCATCGGCCTTACCACCATCGCCGAGAAGAACCTGGGCGATGAGCAGTCCACGAGGGACAGCCTCCGGAAGATCAGCCTTGCCGGCAACCATCTGCTCACGCTCATAAACGATATCCTCGATATCTCCAAGGTGGAAAGCGGCAAGCTGGTGCTCAGCCCCGTGACCTTCTCCATCGTGGAGACCGTGGAAAACCTTGTGAACCTCTCGCAGCCGATGATCAAGGAAAAGAATCTGGAATTCAGCTTCCATGCCGACAGGATGGAGAAGGAGTATCTCTATGCAGACCAGCTCCGCCTGAACCAGATCACCATAAACCTCCTCTCCAACGCCATCAAGTATACCGAGCCGGGCGGGAAGGTGAGCGTCTTTATGAGCGAGGAGGAGAGCGAAGTTCCCGGCTGCGTGAAGCTTGTTTATAAAGTTTCCGATACGGGCATCGGCATGAGCCCCGAATTCATGGAGACCATGTATCAGCCCTTCTCCCGCCAGACCGACAGCCGCGTGAACAGCATCCAGGGCACGGGCCTCGGCCTTGCCATCACCAAGCAGATGATAGACCTCATGGGCGGCACGATAGACTGCGAAAGCGAGCAGGGCAGGGGAACGACATTCACCGTCACGCTCGATATCCCCGTGGCCGAAAGGCAGCGGGATGACATGATGCTCGACCCGATAGACGTTCTCGTCGTGGACGACGATGATATCATGCTCCGGACCTCCACCGACGCCCTTGCATCCATCGGCGCAAGGCCCGAGCAGGCGCGGACAGGGGCCAAAGCCCTCGAGATGATCGCCAAAAGGCATCAGGAGGGCAGGGATTACGGCGCTGTGATCGTAGACTGGCGCATGCCGGATATGGACGGCCTCGAGACCATCCGCCGCATCCGCTCCGGGGACGGAAAGAATGTCCCCGTTATGCTCGTTTCGGCCTACGACTGGTCGGATATAGAGGAGCAGGCGAAGGAGGCGGGGGCGAACGGCTTCGTGAGCAAGCCGCTCTTCCGCTCCACGCTCTATGATAAGATCAATGCCCTGACAGGCAGGGAATCCGGCTCGGTGGAGCCTGAGGACGATTATTCCGACCTTGCCGGCATCCGGATCCTTGTGGCAGAGGATAACGATATCAACTGGGAGATCATCTCCGCCATGCTCAGCATGTTCGGCATCGGGACCGACCGGGCTGAAAACGGCCGCATCTGCGTGGATATGATGAGCAGGGCCGAAAAGGGGAGCTACGAGCTCATCTTCATGGATATCCAGATGCCCGAGATGAACGGCCTCGACGCAACGGCCTCCATCCGCAAACTGGACGATCCCTGGGCCAGCTCCATTCCGATCATCGCCATGACGGCGGACGCTTTCTCCGAAAACGTCACCGAATGCCTCAACGCCGGAATGAACGGGCATATAGCCAAGCCCGTGGATATGAAACTGGTGATAAAAGAGATAAGAAGGATAAGGGGAGCGAAAAAAGGATGAAAAAACTGATATGTGCGGTCCTCTCCCTGCTGATGCTGCTCAGTCTGGCGGCCTGCAGCTCCGGAAAGCAGGAGACGAAGACGGAGACAAAGCCGGAGAGCAAAACGGAGACCAGGACAGAAGCTAAGACGGAGACCGGAAAGGAGGAGGGCTTCAGCCCCGCGCTGGATACCTCCGTGAGCGCCCATATAAACGTTGCCGGCGGTTACAGCAACTTTGAGGCCCTCGAGGCGGAGTTCGACCGCTTTATGGAGTATTATCCGAATCTTGAGATGGTGTTCACCAAGGTGGACGACTTCAACAACATGATCGGCGTTGTCCTCAACGGCGACGAAGCGCCCGATATCTATGTGAACAACTCCTGGATGTACGGCAGGGAGCAGTATAAGGAGTCCATCGACCATGCGGAGGATCTTTCCGATCCCGCGCTGGGCCTGGATCTGGACTGCATCCGCCCCAATATCATGCTGCAGACGGATGACGGCTCTCTCCCCATGGTGCCCGTATTCTCCACCACCTACGGCATGCTCGTGAACGAAGATCTGTTCAAAAAGGAAGGCCTGAATATCCCCGGGACTTATGCCGAGCTTGTGGAAGTATGCAAAGCATTTCACGACAAGGGCTATGCAAATCCGCTCATGGGCTATACCGCCAAGGAGACAACGTCCCTCTTCATCCTTGCGATCTATCCTTATTTCTGCGCCACCGTGGCGGACGATGCAGAGGCTGTGAAACAGCTCAACGCCAAGGATCCGGCGGCAGGCGAATATATGAGGCCGGCGCTTGAGAGGCTGCAGCAGATGCTGAAAGACTGCGGCGTGGACCTCGATGCCTGCGAAGCCATCGAGAATAACTATGAGGCAGTTATCCTCCGCTTCTTTGAAG
>CACYDX010000264.1 GCA_902773255.1 Oscillospiraceae bacterium | reverse complement strand
TTCAACGATTATATCGATGACATCATGGACAAGTGCGGACTGCAGCCATTCCATAAGGACAGATATCCGCATGAGTTTTCGGGCGGCCAGAGACAGCGTATCTGCATTGCCAGAGCGCTCGCATTGAATCCGGAATTCGTGGTCTGCGATGAGCCGGTATCCGCACTCGATGTATCGATCCAGGCTCAGATTATTAACCTGCTCGAAGATCTTCAGCAGCATTTCGGACTTACGTATCTGTTCATATCTCACGACCTTTCCGTCGTAGAGCATATTTCGGATACTGTAGGCGTCATGTACCTGGGCAACCTCGTTGAGTACGGCGAAACTGATGATATCTTCAGGAATCCGCTGCACCCGTACACGAAGGCGCTCTTCTCTGCTATCCCGGTTCCTGACCCGACGGTCAAGATGAAGAGGATAGTACTTGAAGGATCGATCCCTTCACCGGCGAACCCGCCTGAAGGATGCAAATTCCATACGAGATGCGCGCAGTGCATGGAGAAGTGCAAGCACGAAGTGCCGGTGCAGAAGGAAATCGAACCGGGCCACTATGTGGTTTGCCATCTGTATGACGATGTGCCTGCTGCAGGCAGCAAGTAATAAAAAACAAAGGGACGGCCTTTTGCCGCATGCGGCCGGAAGACCGTCCCTTAAGTTTACCGGACAGTGATCAAAATGGAAGAAAAGAAACTTTACGAAGACGATGACGAACGCGTGATAGCGGATATGAGCGGCGTTGAGAGACAGCCGGTGTTTTTCCCGAGTGCGGAGTCCATCCACAGGGTAAAAGAGAACAGGGCCGACTTCGCGGAACCGCCTGAAAAGAAGTTTACGTCAGGTCCTGAATATCTGGATAAAGAAGGACGCCGCGCTATGATAGGAGGCGCCTTGAGTGCGATGCTTCTTGTGGGCGGACTGCTTGCAGCAGCATTCGCAGCGATGATCCTCATCATAGGTCATCTGCACTAATTCTTGTTGAACAGAATATCCATATCCACATCTCCGCTGATGCCGGATATCCTTCCGGTGCAGCTTGCCTGCCACAGCACAAACGGACCCTCGTAGTCCGTTTTTTCTGTGTAATGGGCCAGCCATACCGGTCTTACATCCGTTTTCTCCCAGACGGTTTTCAGATAGTTTTTGCTGCCGTAGAGCATGCAGCCGTATCCGGCCTGCGTGAGTTCGTCAGCGAAAGCGTCGTAAAGCCGGTTGAGTTCATAAAAACTCATGTGATAGTTCTGATAATTACCGAAATCTTCCCAGTCAAACGCAACAGGGAAGTCCAGGTTGTCGCCGCCCAGGGTCTCGATCACCCAGTCTGCGGTGCTGCGGACCTGTTCCTCGGTGCTGTCTGTACTGTAAAGATAGACACCGGTTTTGAGTCCTGCCGCCCTGGCCTCATGGAAATTGCGGTAAAATTCCTTATCTATGTTTATTTCTCCGTCTGAAGTGTATCCCACCCTTATCATGACGAATTCGCATCCGGCTTTTTTGACAGCCTTGAAGTCCACTTCATTCTGCCATGCCGAAACATCTATTCCGAACGATCTGCCTTTACCCTTGTTTGCTGAGATGAAATCAGCAAAGTCCGTTCGCTCTGCAGTATCTTCATAAGCAGGCACTTCATCGACCACCTCGACCGACAGATCCCACTCTGTCGAGTTGCCCGACGAATCGGTTACCTTTACATGGAGAGGATACTTACCGGCTTTATCCATATTGACATCGCCGTCAACTGAAACAAGCGGAGTAGGGTCGGCGTTGTCTCCGTACGAAATGATATTGTTTATGTCGAACTCAGTTCCGCGTTCGAGTACGGTGCCGTCACCGCTCCACATCTCCACAGGCGGTACACTGTCGACTACGGCATAACTGAGCGTGAAGTCTTTTGAGGGTTTAAGAAGACCGCCGAGGACGGGCTTTTCAGCCGTATAGACTATCTCCGCTGAACCGGTGAAAGATGTATCCAGAAAATCCGATGCGGCAGAGATGCTGCCGTCTGATTCCTTTACAAAACTCGTTGCAGGGTAACTCTCACCGAACTCAAGGACCGGTGATTCTTCGCTGAATGCGACTGAAAGAGAATTGTATGCGGTCAGATAAAAGTACGCCGTAGTGCCTGCGATCGCGGCCGCAAGAATAAGTATCAGGATAAGCAGGGCTTTCAGCGCTCCGTTTTTTTTCTTTTTAACAGGTTCGTCTTTATATCTGTCGGATCTCATCCGCTTACCTCCTGCATTGTGCTGATATAATATGCTTAATATCGTAGTATGATACCGCCGCAAAGTCAAATCTGTTGTGGTACAATACGCGTATGACGAAAGACGAACTGATCACAGCGAGAATAGAAGACCGTATATCACAGTGCCGTGACGGCTATTATGTGACCTCAACAGGCTTTCTGGATACTCATGAACAGGCTCTGGCCATTGCTGCCTCAAGGCACGCGGCGGGAGTCAGGACGTTCATGTACGGCGGATACGATGATGCCGAGAGAAGGATGCTTGTCTGTGTTCCGAAAGATATCCCGATGAGTGATGAGGAAGCAACTGACGGGCTTGTGAAGGTGCTGAGGGTAAAACTTCCGGCTATCTCACGCGAACTGAACCACCGGGATTACCTTGGCTCGCTTCTCGGGCTCGGTATCGAGAGAAGACTGACCGGAGACATACTTGTACGTCCCGGCGGGGCAGATATTTTCATAGTTCCGGGCATTGAGGAATTCCTGCTGAATGAACTGCACCGCGTGGGTCCCGTGGAGGTAAAAACAGAATCGGTCACGGCCGGCGAAGTTATAGTGCCTGAGGCACGCGTTGAATATATAAGGGACAGTGTGAGCTCTGTAAGGCTGGACAGCGTAGTTTCTTCCGCGTTCAGGCTATCGAGGGGAAAGGCAGCCGAGGCGATACGAAAGGGACTGGTCTCCGTGGATCACGCCGAATGCATCAAGCCGGACGCGGCTGTCCGTGAAGGGACGTCGCTGGTGCTGAAAGGCAAGGGAAAAGCGGTCCTGGAAGAAACAGGAGGGGAATCCAGAAAGGGACGAATACGCATTGTCATAAAGAGATTTATCTGAAAGAAAAACTTTTCAAATAAAAAGGATCCTGCCGCGCATGGCAGGATCCTTGCTTATTTATCCGTGTATCAGTGAGAGGAGACCGAACCGCCGTTGTTTTTTGAGATCCAGCCGATCCATGTCTTGCCCGCGTTGAGGTTCTGCAGAACGTAGGAGTTTGCGAGTACTTCTTCTTCACTCATGTCTTCACTGTTTTCAGGAGCGACGATGGTGTACTTATTGTAAATAGGCCATGTTCCGTCTTCGCTCTCCTTTGCGGCTTCAAGCGCTGCAGCGTGATTTTCGTCATTTGCAGTTTGCGCTGTAGCGGCATCAGTTGAAGGATCGATGAGTTCGAACTTGCCGTCAACGATCTGCCATTTGATATCTTTTACGGTTCCCTTGCTGAAAAGCTTGCCGTCGCCGCCTTTGAGCTTGTAATCGCAGTATGTGACGCTTCCTGCACTTCCCGGACCTTCATATCCTTCCTTGGTGATGTATTCGGTCTCATCAAGGAGTACGAGCAGGTTTTCCCTGCAGAGGTCGTTCTCGAAATCACTTGTGTGATACATGCCGTCTTCTTCATTGTAAGTCCAGTATGT
>CACYDX010000263.1 GCA_902773255.1 Oscillospiraceae bacterium | reverse complement strand
TTTTACTATTATTGTCGTGTGACCGATTCCGCGGGCTGCTCGGCATACGCGGGAAGCATGCGCGCGGTCTATAAAGGCCTCACCCCGTATTTCACCTGGCATCCGCAGGACGTTAAGACAGAAGACGGAGAGCAGGTCGTGCTCAGGGCCTGGGCGGAGCCCGGAAAAGACGCTGAAGCGCCTGTCCAGTACTGCTGGCAGAAGCTCGTGAACGGCAGATGGACGGAGTGCGGCACCGGGTATTCCATAAAGCCCGAAGGAGACCCCGCGGGAAGATACCGCTGCGCCGCGTCAACGGACGGCTTCCAGACGTTCACCTACAGCAATTCGTGCACAGTATCGCGGTGATCCAACGGAGTGCGGACAATGAGAAAGATAACTGCAATAATACTCGTTCTTGCTCTGCTCGCCGCCCTGTGCGCCTGCGGAGAGATGAACACGATAAACATAGACCCGGCCGCGTCGCCGAACACCATAACCAACATGGTGCCCGACCCGGATCCGCTTCCTACCGATGAGGCGCTTATCTCCGGAGACTGGTATACCCAGCAGTACGGGCTGATAATATGTCTTTCACTGGACGCGGAGGGCAAATACACTATCACCATGCCGTCCGTAGATAAAAAGACCGCGGAAGGCACGTGGACCCTTGAGAACGAGCTCATATACCTCGACGGGGCTGGAAAAGCGGACTTCAACGTTCAGGGCGACCAGCTGGACTGGATCGAAACAGGCCTTGTCTTCACACGCGATATGCCGCAGGTCTATGCTCCCGGAAGCGCCGTTTCAGCGAAGTCCGGCGATCTCGACGGCTACTGGAAGTCAGTATATGTTAAGACCGGCGAAGCCTACGTTTCAGCGGATATGCTCGACGACAACACTGATATCTATATAGAAGGGACCAACGTGGCTATGGGCGGAGCCATGCTCCTTGATACACTTGCGGTGTTCGAGTTTGAGGATGGCGCGCTCTGCTTAAAGCTCGGGGAGAACAAAGACGCTTCGGCTGTAAAAATAGAACTTCTGGACGACGGTATGATGCGCCTTACAGTCGGATCGGACGACTCGGCAGTGATCATTCTGGAGAAGAGACCGCAGCCGTAAAAGCATGTTTCCGGCATAAAAATGCCGAAATATGCCATTTTTATGCCGTTAGGTCCAAAACTATTGCAAAGTGTTTTCTTATCTGTTAAAGTGCAGGCAGAAAACAGGAAAGACCTGCAAATCATTTGTATAAAAGGGGCGAGCCCCGAAAAAACAGCTTTCGGGCGAAGCCCAAAACAGAACATATAATCTAGGAGGAAGAAAATGTTTAATCTAGTAACAGGCCCATTCGCACAGATCGTCCGCACTCAAAACGGATTTGAGAAGGTAACAAGTCCAGTCGTAGATCTTATCTACAGCCTTCTCGGACCGCTGCTTGCTATCGTAGGCGCTGCAGGCACAATCTACTGCGTCATTCTCGGCGTTAAGTTTGCGAAGGCAGAAGAACCGCAGGACAGAGAAAAGGCAAAGGGCGCACTCAAGAACGCTATCATCGGATTCGTACTCATCTTCGTGCTTATCCTTGCGATCCGTCTTCTCATGCCCGAGCTCATTAACTGGACATCCACCCAGGCTAACGAGAACATCCTGAACCTCAAATAAAAAGCAAAAGCAGGAAAAACAAAAGCGCGATCTCACCTTTCATTCCCTGCAATGCGGGGAGTGGAAGGATTTTGGGTATTTACACATCATGTCTCAGACCATCGATCAGAATAGAATAACATGCGGGGAGTATCTGAACGGCCAGCGCAGAGAACTCGCGGGCATCACAGACCTTTCGGCGCGCGGAGCGCTCGACAAGGTGGAGGACTGCCTCTGCAATATCTACGCGGTAAGCTATCAGATGCATTTCGAGCGCATCGAACCGCCTTCAAAGCACCGCGGGCCTGCGGAGAACGAACCTCTCGACAGGCAGCTGGTCGACGAGATGTCCAACGGCCTTAAGAACAAGGCTCACGTATTCCAGGATATAATGAAGGATCCGTGGAAGCTGGGGCAGGCCATGGTGACTGCTCAGCAGGGCAACGGTTTTCCGCTCATCCAGATGGTGAACGCGGCGTTTATCGCAAAGCAGGCACAGGCAGCCCAGGGAAACGGTGCTCAGGCCGGAACAGCGCAGAGACAGACGGCTCCGCAGCCGGAAAAAAAGCCTGCAGGACCGATGTTGTAGAGGCATCTTGAGCAGGGCGAAAGATCTTATGGATAAAAAGATGGGTCAGAACTCTAAGAAA
>CACYDX010000262.1 GCA_902773255.1 Oscillospiraceae bacterium | reverse complement strand
TTTTCTGTGTTTTTCATTTCTTCCTTTCCCGGCATATCGAACCGGGACACGGCTAAGGTGTCCCACGGCTGGCTGCCGCAGAGATTTATTGATTTCTCATGACAAAAACTTAGTATATCAGAATATCTGCGGGAATACAACAGAATAATGACTGCTTTTGTACTCCTGAATAGAACGCCGCAGGCGCATCTCAAGCCCGAATTTGCCGGCATTGCGTTTTATCTCAGGAAATGGTAAAATATCCATTTAAGGATGGAGGATAAGCAGTGTTTATGAAGAAGCTTTGCCTAAAGTTAATAATGCTGTTTTGCCTGTCAGTATTGCTGACGGGTCTGTGCGCCTGCGGTGACGGCCTTTCCCGCGAGGAGAGAAACGCTCTTGCAGAGGAATATGCAAAGACCTCCTTGAGACTAAAGGTCGATGGTCCGGAAGACTTAGCAGTGCTGGAAAACTATACTCAGCTTGAGACTTTAGATCTCAGCGGCAGCACCTGTTACGGGGAGATAGAGGCTTATATCTCATCTCATCCCTCCGTTGATGTGACATATACGGTGGTGCTCGATTCGAACGGAGCCGTGCTTGAAAACAAAGTGCAGAACGCTCTGCTCGACAAGGGCTTGTATGTTGCGTCGCTTGCGGAAAACAGCAGCAGTTTTCATGAATTGAAAACGATAGTCATATCTTCTCCGGATTTCACTGATGATGAACTTTCAAAGCTCGCAGCGGCCTTCCCTGCGTCGGAGATACTCTTCAGATTTAGCCCGGATGTGCCCGATCTTCCGTATAACGCTACAGAGATCGACCTCTCTGCTCTTTCACCGGAGTATGTTGAAAACGCCGCAGGCTTTCTCGGGAAGATGCCGGCGCTTGAAAGGGTAAACATGACAGCCGGTGACGGAACCGATCTTCTCTCCTTCACAGAGCTCAGAATATTGCAGGATGCGGCGCCGGATGCTGTTTTTGATTACAGGTTTGAGTCCTTCGGGAAGACGATATCCACTGCCGATGAGGATATTGTATATGATGCCCTCAGTAATTGCGTCTATATATATAACGAAGGCATGGAGCAGATCCGTGAGATGATGCCCTGTATGACAAGGCTGAAGTCAATTTTCTTCCAGTACTGTGAAGTGGACTATGATGTGCTTGCGCAGTTCAGGGCAGATTATCCGGATGTGGACATAGTCTGGAGAATCAATTTCGGCCCGTACAGCTGCCGAACGGATACCGAGAGGATATTTGCAAACGGCTCGCTGGACGCAGCTTCATGTTATAACCTCCGCTACTGCAACAAGGTGAAATATATCGACCTCGGACATAACGACTATCTCACGAGCATCGATTTTGCGGCCTTCATGCCTGATCTTGAAATAGGTATATTTGCCGCTACTTCACTTTACGATATTTCACCTTTGGCCAACTGTAGGAAACTGAGATATCTTGAGATTTTCGTAACGAATGTATCTGATATCTCCGTACTGGCCAACTGCACCGAGCTGGAGCAGCTCAATGTATCCTGCTGCTTCAGTCTGAAAGACCTGAGCCCTCTTTACGGACTCACGAAGCTCAAGCGCGTTTGGAATAACTACTCAAGCGTACCCCAGGCGAAACAGAACGAGATCAGGACGCTTCTGCCGGACTGTGAATTCAGTTTCACAAAGGGCGGATCCACTGACTACGGCTGGAGATATGATGATTACGGCAATATGACCGAATACTATGCAGAATTATACGAGATCTTCGGATACGAAAATTTCAGGGACAATATAAGCTGGTGGTGATTCTTTCAGACCGCCGGAAAAGAAGGTGAGAATGTTTGGCGGAAACAGCCGTTAAACCTGTAAAAAAGAAAAGACCTGTTCTGAAAGTTATAATTGTTGTGCTGATCGTGCTGGCAGTTCTCATAGCAGCTGCCGTGCTCTATGACGGAAGGCATGCCGAACTTACGGTCAAAGGGCCGGCAGAGATCGATCTTGCATACGGAGAAAAATATGCAGACGCCGGAGCGGAGGCCCGCTCAGTGGGAAGGCTTTTCGGCAATCTGGATACTCAGATAGATGTATATGCCTATGTACCAAAAGACATTGCAGAGCTCGGCGGGCACGAGGTGAAGTATATATGCAGCTATCTGGGCAGGTCATATGAAGCGGTAAGAATAGTAACTGTTGTGGACAGAGTAAATCCCGTGCTTGAACTTGTGTATTCCGGAGATTTCAACGCCACCGTCGATAAAGGATTCATTGAGCCCGGATACACGGCATGGGATGATCATGACGGAGATATCACTTCAAAGGTCATAGTGAACATCAGCGATGATATGGTATATTATTCCGTTTCAGACTCATCCGGAAACACCGTCTTTGCACAGAGAGAGATCCTTGTTGCGCCGACCGAGCCGATGATAGAACTGATCGGAGGCCCGGAGATCACGGTGACAGCTGCGATCTCCTTTGAGGATCCCGGATTCAAGGCGTACGACGCAGGGGGCAGCAGGGTAAATGAATACGTCACTGTAGAAGGGGAGATAACCCCTTATATTACCGGCGATTATGAGCTCACCTATACCCTCGATACAGGCTTCGGCCCGCCTGTGGTTGCTGTACGCAAGGTAACCGTGGTTGCAAAGGATGTCCCGGCTTCTGTGGCACCTTCGGAAAAAACCATATATCTCACGTTCGACGACGGGCCCGGTCCTTATACGGAACAGCTGCTGGATATCCTGAAAAAGTATAACGTTAAGGCGACCTTCTTCGTTACCGCGCAGAATCCCGATTATCTTTACCTGATAACCAGGGAATACAGCGAAGGCCATACCGTTGCCGTGCATACCTACAGCCATGATATCTACAGCAAGGACGAAAACAATGTCTATTCAAGCGTTGAAGCCTATTATAATGATTTCATGAAGATGAGAGATGTCATTTATGAAAAGACCGGTCA
The DNA here is from genome assembly GCA_902773255.1 of Oscillospiraceae bacterium. GTDB lineage: Bacteria > Bacillota > Clostridia > Oscillospirales > Oscillospiraceae > Limivicinus. Next base: position 20,262 of record CACYDX010000262.1, on the reverse strand, counting down.
TTATACAGACATGTTCCGTTTCCCGGGCGGCAGCTCGAATACGCTCAGCCGCTTTAATCCCGGTATAATGACAACTCTTACCCAGGCTATGCCGAACATGGGTTTCAAGGCCTTCGACTGGAACGTCAGCTCTGGTGATGCGGAGGGCGGGAGAAAGCCTGAGCAGATAAAAAAGAACGTTATAGACGGGGTGCAGAGCGTAAGCTATGGCTACGCAGTTGTCCTGCAGCACGATATTCAGGATTTCAGCGTTGAGGCTGTTGAGGATATCCTGAAATGGGGCCTTGAAAACGGCTATAAGTTCGCAGCTCTCGATATGACAGCACCTCGCACTCCTCATGCTGTATTCAATTGATATAAGTGAAGCTGTCCTTCGCGGACAGGGAAAGGTGGAGCCATGATACTTGCGATAGATGTTGGAAACAGTCATGTTGTTCTCGGAAGCATAGAGGACGGGAAGATCCTCAATGTCATCCGCATTAAGACCGATCCAAAGGATACATGGGCGGAATATGCCATAAAGATCGATCAGCTTTTTGGTATCTTCGGCTTCGATCAGAGCAGGCTGGAAGGGGCAATAATTGCTTCCGTTGTGCCTCCGGTCACCGAAGCGATAACCGAAGCTGTAAAGAAGATAACGGGTAAGGATAGTCTCGTGGTAGGGCCGGGAATAAAAACAGGCCTGAACCTTAGGATAGATGATCCCTCCACGCTTGGCGCCGATCTGGTAGTGGGCGGAGTTGCCGCCATAAAGTATTACGGCACACCCTGCATAGTCCTTGACATGGGCACTGCCACCACCATAACCGTGATCGACGGCAGCAAATGCTTCATAGGCGGAGCGATACTGCCCGGAGTGGATCTTTCCTATTCCGCGCTCGCCTCGGGCACCAGCCTTCTTCCTGCTATATCCATCACTGCTCCGGAAAAGGTGATCTCATCCAATACCGTTGATTGCATGCGCTCAGGGGCGGTTTACGGCACAGCCGCGATGATAGACGGTATGATAGACCGTATGGAGGCGGAACTCGGTGAAAGCTGCAGCGTCGTCGCCACCGGCGGGCTTGCGCGCCATATAGTCCCGTGCTGCAGTCATAAAGTGATCCTTGATGATGAGCTTCTTCTGAAGGGGCTCTGGGCACTTTGGGAGAAAAATCTGAAATGAGTTATAAAGCCGTACTGTTCGATCTTGACGGAACAGTTATGAATACCATCGAGGATCTGCAGGATTCCGTGAACTTCTCGCTCAGTCATTTCGGCATGCCTGGGATAAGTCTGGAAGATACCATGCGTTTTCTGGGTAATGGCGCGCGCAGGCTGATAGAGCAGGCTGTTCCTGAAGGGACCGGAAATGAGCTTCTAGAAGAAGTGTTTACATATTATGTAAACTATTATCAGGCGCATTGCATGATAAAGACTGCTCCGTATGAAGGCATTATCGACCTGATGAAACGCCTTGCCGATGCGGGCAAAAGACAGGTGATAATCTCGAATAAGCCCGACGGGGCCACAAAAGAGATAGCTGAGCGTTTCTTCAGCGGTCTTACGGACTTCGTTATCGGCGAAAAGGCTGGTCTCAGGAGAAAACCGTGGCCTGACATGGTGGATGCTGCTGTGGAGCGGCTGTGTCTTCCGAAAGAGGAATGCGTGCTTATCGGCGATTCCGAGGTGGATATAGCAACCGGAAAAAATGCGTCAGTGGACTGCATATCCGTGCTCTGGGGATTCAGAGACAGGAAAACACTTGAGGATGCAGGCGCTTCGGTATTTGCAGCAACTCCTGCGGAGCTTGGAGATCTGATCATTGGAAAATAAAGAGGGTTTAGGAAACTGAGTGTTATCAGGAGGACAGTAATATGGTTTTGCTGATATTCTTTATCGTTTCAGCAGCGGCGTCAGTGCTTTATGCGATTCTTTCATCAGGGGTGACAGGAGTTGCGGATATCTGGAAGCCTGTTGTTTTCTGCATATGCGGCGTTATCGGGCTTGTTGTCCTTTATCTGCTTATCGCCGCGATAGTCTCACTGTTTATCGATATGAGCAGACCCTTAAAAAAGAAGCTTGGCATCTGCAGGCTGTTCTGCTGGATGGCGGGTTCCATAGTTTGCACCGTAACGGGGATCAGGCCGCATCTGTCGGGACTGGAAAAAATCCCGACTGATAAGAGGTTCCTTCTTGTCAGCAACCATCGCTCCGGATATGATCCCATGTTCATGCTCAACGTTTTGAGAAAATATGATATTGCCTTTGTTTCCAAAGCTTCAAATCTCAAGATCCCTGTGATAGGCAGTATAGCTTACGGAACAGGCTGCCTCATTCTCGACCGGGAGAACAACAGAGAGGCGCTCAAGACCATTATCGCGGCTTCCGAATATATGCTGAATGATATGTGCTCCATGTGCATCTTCCCTGAAGGGACACGTTCCAAAACAGGAGATCTGGGGCCATTCCATGCCGGTTCGTTCAAGGTAGCCCAAAAGGCCAAGGCGCCTGTTGTCATAGCCAGCATCAGAGGGACCGAAAGCGTGAAGAAGAGTCTCTTTAAACGTGTTAATGATGTATATCTTGATATACTTGATGTGATACCGGCTGAAAAGGTCTGCAGCTCAAAGACTGTAGAACTTTCAGAATACAGCAGGGATCTTATATTGAAGAACCTCGGGCACTGATGGTCGGGAGAGGGAAATGAAAGTTGCACTTGTCACCGGAAGCTCCAGAGGCATTGGTGCTGCCACCGCAGCCCTGCTCGCGGAGAACGGTTATGCGGTATGCATAAACTATATAGAGCAGCAGGATAAAGCTGAGCAGCTGGAAGCTCTGCTTCGCGGCCGTGGAGCTGATGTCATCTCCCATAGAGCGGATGTTGCTGATCCTTCTGCTGTGGAAGAGATGGTAAAGCGCACGGAGAGGGAACTCGGACATATAACACTTCTCGTGAATAACGCCGGCATCGGAGAGCAGCACCAGTTTCAGGATATTCCGCCTGAACTGTGGAAGCGGATGTTCGATGTGAATCTCGGCGGCTGCTTCAATACGATCCGGGCGGTGCTCCCGCATATGCTGCATGAGCATTCCGGCTCCATAGTGAATGTTTCATCCATCTGGGGAAACCACGGCGCTTCCTGTGAAGTGGCCTATTCATGCACAAAGCACGCCATCATCGGTCTTACCCGCTCGCTTGCCGCCGAGCTTGCCCCAAGCGGCATAAGAGTTAACTGTGTCGCACCCGGAGTGATTGACACGGATATGGTTAAGGTCCTCGGAGAGGAGACGCTCAGCATGCTTGCTGAAGAGATACCGATGGGCAGGCTCGGGAGACCTGAGGAGATAGCGAGGATGATACTAAACCTTGCTGAGGCGGAGTATACCACCGGTCAGGTGGTGACTGTGGACGGCGGATTCATTATCTGACAGGGGGAAGCGATATGGATTTTGAAAAACTGAGAGCTTGTGAACTCTTCCTTTTCGACATGGACGGCACTCTCTATCTAGGGGACGATGTCTATGAAGGCGCGATCGCCCTGATGGAGGATCTTCCCGCAATGGGAAAGAAGTATATCTATCTGACGAACAATTCCTCCAGAGCGGGAACGGATTATATCGTCCGCCTTAATAAGCTGGGATTTCCCTGCGAAAAGGAGAACGTCTTCACGTCAGGAATGGCGACAGGCCTTTATCTGAACGAAAAGCATCCTGGCGCCAGGGTGTATCTGGTCGGTACCCGCGCATTTCGCGGAGAGCTCCTCAGCTACGGGATTGACCTCGTTGAGGATGATGCGGACGTTGTCGTAGCGGGCTTCGATACGGAACTCGTCTATGAAAAGCTGAATAAAGCGGTGCGATATCTCAGAAGGGGGGCCGCCTTCATTGAAGCGAATCCCGACTGGGTATGTCCCATGCCCGCCGGAGAGGTCCTTCCCGACTGCGGCAGCATCTGTGCGCTGCTTACGGCAGCTTCGGGCGCTGTGCCGGTGGTGATAGGAAAACCGAACCGCAACATGGTTGACATAATATCGCATATGACCGGCGTGCCGAATGAGAAGATCTGCTGCGTAGGCGACAGGATATATACCGATATCGCCGTAGCTCAGAACGCAGGAGCCGTATCAGTGCTGGTGATGTCCGGAGAGACTGATGAGAAGATACTTGCGGAAGCGGAGAGAAAGCCGGACTACGTTCTGAAAGATGTTAAAGAGCTTCACGAGGTGTTGAGAGGATAATGAAACTTCCCGGTTGTATCCTTATGATACTCACGTTTGCGGTGCTGGCGTTCTTTTTCATGTATATCCCGGATATACGCTCACTGCGGACAGCAAAGATCAAAGAGAAAAACAATACCGCAAAGGATCTGCTCCTTTGCGGTATCATAACGATTGCCTATGCGGTGACAGCATTCCTGAACCTCGGAACTCTGTCCGGTCCGGAGAGCTTCGTCTCTTTCAAAGTGGGCGAGAGTGTGACACTCAAACTTGAAAAACCGGCGGAGATCGACCGCGTCCTGATGTATACAGGTATAAATATTGGGAGCTACCGTGTGGAGTTTTCGGAAGACGGAGAGAAGTTTTTCACAGCTGCGGAGCTTGATCAGGACTATGCGGGCATACTCAAATGGCAGGAGCCGGAGCTTATCTGCGCTCCTGGCACTGCAGCGAAGTATATCCGCGTCACAGCATTGTCCGGCTCGCCGCACCTTGGAGAAACTGCTTTCTTCAATAAGGGCGAAAGGCTTGGGCTTTCTGCCGCGGGAAGTGCTGCTCTGCTCTGCGATGAGCAGGAGAAGGTGCCGGAGGATATATCATATCTCTACAGCAGCTATTTTGATGAGGTCTACCATGTCCGCACGGCGCTGGAGCATATGGAGGGCATGAAGCCCTATGAAATATCGCATCCTCCGCTCGGCAAGCTTCTGATAGCACTGGGAATGCTTGTTTTTGGCAGAGTTCCGTTCGGCTGGAGATTCATGGGGACACTCTTCGGCGTGATGATGCTTCCGGGCATGTACTCTTTCATAAAAAAGATCGACGGGGGATACCTTGTGCCCTCCTGCGGCACAGTGCTTCTGGCTTCGGGCTTCATGCATTTCACACAGACGCGCATCGCCACAATAGATTCATATGCAGTCTTCTTTATAATCCTGATGTATCTTTTCATGTACCGCTGGATCTGCGATGAAAAAAAGTCGGACCTTGCGCTGTCCGGGATATGCTTCGGGATAGGCGCTGCCTGCAAATGGACATGCATATTTGCCGGGGCGGGTCTTGGCTTTATCTGGCTTGCGTTCCGCCTGTATAAGCTGTTTTTTGCGGAAGGAAGGAAAGACGCAAAGCTTAAGGATTTTGCGGGAAATATCCTTTGGTGCCTCCTGTTTTTCGTGATGATCCCCGGGCTTATCTATTATCTGAGCTATTATCCTTACGCCATTGCGAACGGACTGAAGGGCCCGGGCATGTATTTCACGGGAAGATATGCAAAGATCGTGCTGGAAAACCAGAGCTTTATGCTCAGATATCACGAGGGAGTGACTGCAAGCCATCCCTATTCTTCAAGATGGTACCAGTGGACCCTGGATATAAGACCTATTCTTTACTATCTCAAGTATTATTCTGACGGCAGATATTCATCTATAGCTGACTTTGTAAATCCGCTCATATGCTGGGGCGGCCTTGCTGCGATGATTATGCTTTCCGTAATAGCAGTGATCAGAAAGGAAAAGACCGCAGCCTTTATTGCAGCTGCCTGGATCGCGCAGCTTTTGCCATGGGTATTCGTTAAGAGAGTGGTGTTCGAATACCATTACTTTCCGGCATCGGTGTTTCTTGTACTTGCCCTTGCTTATCTGTTTTCTCTTATAAAGGATAGAAAACACGGAAAAGCTGTGATCATCAGCTTCACAGCTGTATCAGTGGTTCTTTTCCTGTTGTTCTATCCCGTGATAAGCGGACAGCCTGCCAGCAGAGTTCCGTACTCGTCGTGGGTGAGCTGGCTGCCCACATGGCCCTTCTGATATGGCTCCGGCAGACCGGCAACTCTTAAAAATGTAAAAAAACAGGACCTGGATTTATGCAAGTTGCCGATTTATATCTGCCCGCTCAAATGATTCTTCACTGTGTATGAGTGTGATGATATAATATCTTTAGGAAAGTACGCTTTCCAATAAAGAAGGGAGTGTTTTCATAATGAAGTTCACTTTCACCGAAAAGAGAATGGACTCATCCGAAGAGCTTAGAGCCTATACGATGCGCAAGGTCGGAAAGCTGGACAGATTCTTCAAAACAGAAGGAGAAGCAGCGATCACATTCAGCATTGAAAGAGGAAGGTTCCTGGCTGAGATAACCATTCGTAACAACGGCCTGTTTTTCAGGGCAAGCGAACTTACAAACGATATGTATGCTTCTGTGGATTCCGGTGTTGCCGCTATAGAAAGGCAGATCCGCAGAAACAAGACCCGCCTCGAGAAAAGGCTTCGCGAGGGGGCACTGGAGCGTGACGACGTACCATCCTTTGCTCCTGCCGAGGATGAAGCCGATGAGGAATTCAGGATAGTCCGCAATAAGCGCTTCTCTATCAAACCCATGTCTCCCGAGGAGGCAATACTGCAGATGAATCTGCTGGGACACGAATTCTTCGTGTTTAAAAACATGGAGGCTGAAGATGCTATTTCCGTTGTCTATAAACGCAGGCAGGGCGGCTACGGCCTGATCTGTGATGACGGCGAGGAAGAATAAATATTTCGGAGGAATAAGCTATGAAATGCCCGCGCTGCGGCAGTGAAATGGAATTGGATCAGCACAGGAGAGCCCAGATGTACATGTGCTATGTCTGCGGTTATATCGAAGACCAGTATGCCGTGCCATCGGCTCCTAAAGAAACAAATTTTCAGCATCTGACAAAGGTCAAGAATATCAATGAGGCTTCCGCGTTTCTTGCCAACGGCCTGGGCCTGGTTCCGAGCGATGTGAAAGACTGGCTGGATAAATACTTCAACTGATATCTTTAAAAGGATTTGATTCTTGGGCCCGCGGTTCCCGCGGGCCCTTTTCAGGAGAAAAACGATGCAGAACGCAGCACCCGGAACATTGTATATAGTCGCCACACCCATAGGCAACTCGAGGGACATGTCACCGCGGGGTACGGCGGTGCTTTCCGAAGTGGATATCATCGCCGCGGAGGATACAAGGCGCTCCATGGTCCTTCTTAACAAGATAGGCATAAGAAACAAGCTCGTTTCGAACCACAAGTTCAATGAATACGGCAAGGCTGCCTGGTTCATAAATGAGATGAAGGCGGGCAAAAGTGTTGCCGTTATAACCGATGCGGGCACACCATGTATTTCAGACCCCGGAAACGAGCTTATCCGGGCTGCCGTAGCTGAGGGAATCCCGGTGATCGGCATTCCCGGCTGCTGTGCGGCAGTTACCGCATTGAGCATTTCCGGATTTGATCTCTCTTCGTTCATGTTCTTCGGCTTTTTCCCGAGAGAAAATGCCGACAGAAGAAAGCTGCTTGAAAAGATGCGCAGGGGGGATACAAAAACTTTCGCGTTTTATGAGTCGCCAAAGCGGATAATGGATCTTGTGGAGTTCTTTATAGAGGCTGAAGCAGAATGCAGGATGTGCCTTTGCAACGACCTTACAAAGCTCCATGAGATGAGCTTCAGGGGAAATCCTGAAGAGGTAAAGGAGCAGCTGCTGGAAAAGGGAAACTACGATAAGGGTGAATATGTCGCGCTTATCGAGATAGATGATGATTATGTCTTCAATAAAACAGAGCATACGGTCACTGCAGAAGCTATGATCGTGGATAAGATGGTTTCAGGAGATATCAGCGTGAAGGAAGCGGTCACTGCTGTGCTTGAAGACCCGAACAACTCATACAGCAAAAACGAACTTAAAGCCGCGGCGATAAAACTGAAAAAACTCCTCGGATAGGAAATATTGCCTCTGATAATGCAGTTTGCCGGAGAACGTTCAGCGTTCACCGGCATTTTATATGTATGTATTTTTGTAATTGTAAAGTAAGCGCCGGTATGATAAAATCTTTAAGGTTAAGGAAAGGATTGAACTGTATGTGGTTCTGGTTCGCTGTCATTGCGCTCCTGTGCTGGAGCGGGTCCGATCTTTTTTCAAAGATCGGCTGCAGAGATTCGAACGATAAAACTTCATACCTGAAGATGGTGTTCGCGGTAGGCGTCGTGATGGGGCTCCATGCCATATGGCAGCTTGCGTTCAACGGCGTTGAGCTCAACGGCCGTATCGTGCTGATTTATCTGCCGGTATCTGCGCTCTATATCCTTTCCATGGCGATAGGTTATCTCGGCCTTCGATACATCGAGCTTTCCATCTCCTCGCCCATTTGCAACAGCTCCGGCGCCATAGTTGCAATACTTGTTATCGCAACGGGCGGCCTTGAAGCTGCTTATTCCTTACCGGCGCTCATTGCAGTCGCACTGGTATGCATAGGTGTTATCGGGCTCGGTATAACAGAGGCCCGTGAGGATGAGGAGCTCCGGAGAGAGAGACAGAAGGCGTCGAACTTTTTCTATTCCAAGAGCGCCGTCGCCATTCTTATTCCGATCATATACTGCCTGCTCGATGCACTTGGGACCTTCGCCGATGCCAAAGTCCTCGAGACCCTCGATGAAGACTCTGCCAATGCGGCCTATGAGCTGACGTTTCTTGCGGTGGGACTCATCTGCGGGGCATATGTGTTCCTGTTCAAAAAGGAGAAGCCGGATGTCAGAAAAGGCTGGCCGAGATTTGTCGGCGCTGCCTTCGAGACCGTCGGCCAGTTCTTCTATATATATGCGCTGGCGGACAGCCGCCATGTTGCCTACGCGGCGCCGATCATTTCCTCATATTGCGTGGTCTCGGTGCTCTGGAGCCGGATCATGCTGAAGGAAAAACTGTCATTAAGGCACTATCTCTGTCTGCTGCTTGTGGTGATAGGGATAGTGATCATGGGTATACTTGATATTTAAAAAAATACAGGGAGAATTGATATGGCAGGACCTGTTTACAAAAGAGTTCTTATAAAGATCAGCGGCGAAGCCCTGTCAGGCGGAAAGGGTACTGGCTTTGATTTCGGATTTGTCACTGATGTGTGCAATAAGGTGAAGGAGTGCGTGAAACTCGACGCGCAGGTAGCGATAGTCATAGGCGGCGGAAATTTCTGGCGCGGCGTGAAGGACGGTGCCGGGAAAGTGGAGCGCGTCAGCGCGGACAAGATGGGCATGCTCGCAACTGCCATGAACTGTCTGGCGGTTGCCGATGTATTCAAGCAGTGCGGTGCTGAAGCAAAGATCCTAACCGCCGTGGATATCCAGGGTGTGGGCGAGCGGCACGATGCGAAAAAAGCCGTTGAGTATCTTGAAAGCGGCAAGGTGGTCCTGTTTGCCTGCGGCACGGGCCAGCCTTTCTTCTCAACGGATACGGGCGCGGCTCTGAGAGCTGCCGAGATTGGGGCCGATGCCATCCTTCTCGCCAAGAATATCGACGGGGTATACAGTGCCGATCCCAAGAAGGATCCTTCCGCATACAGATTCGACGAGATCAGCTACGCTGAGGTCCTCGAGCGCAGGCTCGCGGTGATGGATTCCACTGCCACCAACCTCGCCATGGATAACAACATCCCCGTTATAGTCTTTGCTCTCGCAGAGCCGGACAATATTGTGAAAGTGCTCTGCGGAAAAAAGATCGGGACAACAGTCAGGTAATAAAATTCATCAATATAAAGCACGGAGGTACAGTGAAATGTCAGATTATCCGGAATTCGAAAACAAAATGAAAAAGACCTGTGAGGCTCTCTCCACCCAGTATGCAACTATCCGCGCCGGCAGGGCAAACGCTGCGGTCCTCGACCAGATCCAGGTGGATTACTACGGAGTCCCCACGCCTATCCAGCAGGTGGCCTCCATCGCCACTCCGGATCCGCGCTCCCTGCTCATCCAGCCCTGGGACGGTTCCATACTCAAGGGCATAGAAAAGGCGACCCTTGCTTCTGATCTCGGTATCAATCCCCAGAATGACGGGCGCATGCTCCGTCTGGTCTTCCCGCCGCTCACCGAGGAGCGCAGGAAAGAGCTCGTGAAGCAGACCAAGAAATATGCGGAAGAGGCAAAAGTTGCCATCCGCAATATCCGCCGCGACGCTATAGATAAATTCAAGAAGCAGCAGAAATCCAGCGAGATCACCGAGGACGACTACAAGATAGCCGAAAAGGATATCCAGAAGCTCACTGACGATTATATCAAAGAGATCGATAAGATCTCCGAGAAAAAAGAAAAAGAGCTCACTGAGATCTGAGATGGCAGCGGTTAACGAAAAAACAGGGGCGGGGGAGAACATGAATATCCCCCGCCATGTTGCCATTATTATGGACGGCAACGGAAGATGGGCCAAGCGCAGAGGTCTCCCGAGAACGGCGGGCCATGCGGTGGGCTCTGAGAACTTCCGCAAGATAGCAACATACTGCAAGAACATCGGCATGGATTACCTTACAGTGTACGCCTTCTCAACCGAGAACTGGAAGCGGCCTGCCGATGAGGTTTCCACAATAATGAAGCTGCTGAAGAAGTATCTTGACGAGGCGGTCGCCACCATGGAGCGCGACAGGATCCGCATGAAGGTGTTCGGCAATGTTGATGCGCTTCCCGTGGAACTCAGGCAGCTCGTTGCGAAAACGGATGAGATCTCTTCGAGATATGAGGGTTTTCAGGCGAATATCTGCCTCAATTACGGCGGAAGGGACGAGATAGTCAGCGCCGCCCGCAGATATGCGAAAGATCTCATGGAAGGAAAAGCACCGGAAGAACTGACGGAGGATCTGTTTTCCTCTTATCTTTATTCTGCCGGCATCCCCGATCCGGAACTGATAATCAGGACCGGCGGAGAGCAGAGGATATCCAACTTCCTGCTCTGGCAGAGCGCATATTCGGAGTTTTACTACACAGATACGTTCTGGCCTGATTTCGGGCCGGCAGAGCTCGATAAGGCCATTGCGGCCTATAACTCCAGGGACAGGCGTTTCGGAGGAGTAAAATAAGGAGAGCCATATGGTAAACTCGGTTTCGATACTCGGTAGCACGGGAAGCATCGGAAGGCAGACTGTTGCTGTTGCGGAGGATCTTGATTTAAAAGTTTCCGCACTCAGTGCTAACAGGAGCACGTCTCTGCTTGAGGAGCAGGTGAGGAAGCTCCGCCCTGAGCTCGTTGCGGTATATGATGAAGCTGCGGCCAGAGATTTCAGGATCGCCGTGGCGGATATGGATGTTCGTGTGGTTTCCGGCATAGAGGGGCTTATGGAAGCTGCTGCGGGAGAGCACTGTGACTGCGTGGTCACAGCGGTCTCCGGCGCTATCGGCCTCAGGCCGACGCTTGCAGCCGTAGAACAGAAAAAGAGGATAGCTCTTGCCAATAAGGAGACTCTTGTCTGCGCCGGAGATATAGTGATGAAGCGTGCCGCGGAGACCGGAGCGGAGATAGTTCCGGTCGATTCGGAGCATTCGGCTGTTTTCCAGTGCCTTACAGGCAGAAAAAAAGGAGAACTCAGGAAAATTCTGCTGACGGGCTCCGGCGGGCCTTTCCGCGGTATGAAGAGGTCCGAGCTCGAAAACATCACACCGGAACAGGCCGTGCGCCATCCCAAATGGAACATGGGCGCAAAGATCTCTGTAGACAGCGCCACCATGATGAACAAGGGCCTTGAATTCATAGAGGCCATGCACCTGTTCTCGGTGAAGCCCGCTGATATACAGGTCGTCGTCCACCCGCAGAGCGTTATCCATTCCATGGTGGAACTTGTCGACGGCACCGTTATTGCCCAGCTCGGTGTGCAGGATATGGGCCTTCCCATACAGCTTGCTCTTACTTGGCCCGATCGCTGCCCTTCGATGTTCGAGCATCTTGATTTTTATAAACTGGGCGGACTGACTTTTGAAGCGCCGGATCTTGAAAACACACCCTGCCTTGCACTGGCCATGGAGATGGCGGAAGCCGGCGGGACAGGCCCCTGCGTTATGAGCGCTGCAAATGAAAGAGCAGTGCATATGTTCCTTGATCACAGGCTCGGCTTCAACCGTATATATGACTGCGCCGCGGCGGCAGTTGAAAAACTCGGCATAATAAAGGATCCCGATCTTGATACAGTTATTGAGGCGGATCAGGCCGCGAGAAGATTTGTGGAAGAAGAATTCGGTAAATGACAGTTGTTTATATCCTGATTGCAATATTGCTTTTCGGCGTGCTCATATTCGTTCATGAGGCAGGCCATTTCACCGCTGCAAAGCTTTGCGGTGTAAGGGTGAATGAGTTTGCCGTAGGCATGGGCCCGGCGATAATAAAAAAGAAAAAGGGCGAGACCGATTATTCTCTCCGCTGCATCCCCATAGGCGGCTTCTGCGCCATGGCGGGAGAGGACGAGGAGAGCGATGATCCGAGGGCATTTACGAACCAGCCTGCATGGAAAAGATTCATCATCCTCATTGCAGGTTCACTGATGAATTTTCTGCTCGGCATGCTCATCATAGCCATCCTGTATGCGCCTGCCAAAGCTTTCATAAGCCCGGTGATAGCAAGCTTTGCCGAGGGCTGCCCATATGAAGGACCTCTGCAGGTCGGCGACAGGTTTTATTCCGTCGACGGTCACAGGATATACCAGTATTATGACTTTTCAGATTACATGGAGAAAAACGGCCCTTTGCACGACATAGTCGTCATCAGGGACGGGCATCGCTTCAAGCTCGATGATTTCAGCATGGAAAAGCTCCTTTACGAGGGAGAGACGCAGAAACGTTACGGATTTTCCTTCGGTTATGAGAAGGCAACCTTCTCCGTAAAGCTTCACAATGTGTGGAACACGTCCATGGAGTTCGTAAGATGGGTCTGGGCCGGGCTTGCGGAACTTGTGAACGGCAGGGTCAGCATGAACGAGATATCAGGTCCCGTCGGTATAGTCGACATGATCGCAGAGACGGGGGAGCAGGCTGAGAGTACTTCCGATGCTTTCTACAGCATATTCTATCTCGGCGCCTTCATCGCGATAAACCTTGCTGTGATGAACATGCTGCCGATCCCGGCACTCGACGGAGGAAGGGTCTTCTTCCTGATAGTGACAACGATCATCGGGAAGATAATAGGCAAAAAGCTCGACCCGAAATACGAGGGATATATCCATGCCGCCGGCATGGTGCTCCTGCTAGCGTTCATGGCATTCGTAATGTTCAACGACGTTTTGAAACTGTTCAGGAAATGATAATATGAGCTGCAAAAGAGAAAACACAAAAGAAATAAATGTCCGCGGTGTCAGCATAGGAGGCGGTGCTCCCGTATCCGTCCAGTCCATGTGCAATACGAAGACATGGGATGTTGAAGCCACGGTCGCCCAGATAGAGAGACTGAAAACTGCCGGCTGCGATATTGTGAGGATAGCGGTGCCGGATATGAAGTCAGCGGAGGCGGTATCGTCCATAAGGGAAAGAACGGACATGCCTCTCGTTGCTGATATCCACTTCGACTGGCGTCTTGCACTGGAGTGTGCGGCAAGGGGCATAGATAAGATACGCATCAACCCGGGCAATATAGGCTCGGAGGAAAAGGTGGAGGCGGTTGCGAAATCCTGTGCCGCGAAGGGTATCCCCATCCGCATAGGAGTAAATGCGGGAAGCCTTGAAAAGGATCTGCTTGCCAGATACGGAAGACCCTGCGCTGAGGCGCTTGTGGAGAGTGCTGCGGGGCATGTCAGGCTCCTTGAAAAATATGATTTCACGGATATCTGCATCTCGATGAAGGCCTCATCCGTGCCTTTGACTGTTGAGGCATACAGGCTGGCTTCGGAGATGTTCCCGTATCCGCTCCACGTTGGCGTAACGGAGACAGGCACGGAGTATAACGGTGTAATACGTTCGGCAGTCGGGATCGGTACGATCCTCAGTGAAGGCATAGGAAACACCATCAGAGTGTCTCTTACGGCAGATCCCGTAAGAGAAGTAGTTGCGGGGCTTGAGATCCTGCGTGCTGCGGGACTCCGGAAAGGCGGCCCGAGGCTTGTGTCCTGCCCGACTTGCGGACGGACTGAGATTGATCTCATTTCTCTCGCTTCTCAGGTCGAGCAGCGGCTTGCTGAAGTCGAAAGGGACATTACCGTTGCCGTGATGGGCTGTGTGGTGAACGGACCGGGAGAGGCCAGAGAGGCAGATTACGGCATTGCGGGCGGTAAAGGAAAAGGGCTTATCTTCAAAAAAGGTGAGGTCCTCGGCACCCTGCCGTATGACAGGCTCTGCGACGCGCTGATAGATTTGATAAAACAGGACGAAAGGTGATCATTTGTAATGAGCAGGAAGGTTCCGCTTCTTGAGCTCTTTCCGGGCTGCGAAGCGATAAGGGAGATATGCGGGGGTCTTGAAAAGGCCGCCGTTTCTTCAGTGCTTGTAAATAAAGCGGAACGTTCACTCACAGCAGAGGTGGAGTTTCCGGCTGTGCCGTCTCCGGCAGACCTTCTCATCCTGACCAGGCAGATAGAAGCCGATTATTCCCTTGATTCGGCAGTAATAAACGGGAAGTGGCCGGCTGCGGCGCCTGCGGAAGAGCTTCCCGCAAGTGATAATAAAAAGGAGCAGAAGAAGGCTCCTTCAGCAAAACTTCTTTATGGCAAGGAAATAAAAGGAAATCCCGTGCCGATGAGTTCGCTTGATCTTGAGAGCGGTAAGGTGACTGTCGAAGGCGATGTTACAGCCGTCACGAGCCGCACTCTTCAGAAAGGCGGCGGGGCTGTCCTCTGCTTTGATATAACGGATTATACAAATTCCATAAGAGTGTCGAAGTTCCTGCGCTCGGATGATGACAGGAGCATTATAGATAAGATCGGAAAAGGCGATCATCTTATAGTTAAAGGATCCGTGACATACAGCAAGTATGATGAGGACATGGTCCTTGAACCGATGAGCATAGCCCGTGGCAAAAGAGAGATAAGAAAAGACGATGCTCCGGAAAAGCGTGTCGAGCTTCATGCGCATACGCGTTTTTCAACTCTCGACGCGCTTACGGATCCGGAAGCGCTGGTAAAGCGCGCCGCTTACTGGGGTATGCCTGCAGTGGCAGTTACGGATCATGGTAATGTTCAGGCCTTTCCCGAAATGTGGAAAGCGGGAAAGAAGCAGGGTGTCAAGATCATTTACGGGATGGAGTGCTATTTCGTAAATGACATGGACGGCAATAAGACCGTTAACGGTAAATGCGCGCTGCCTGTAGATACTGAATTTGTTGCCTTCGATATAGAGACCACCGGGCTCAATGCCATAAACGACAGGATGACGGAGATCGGTGCGGTGATCTTTTCGGGAGACACTGTAAAGGAAACATTCAATACATTTGTCGATCCGGGAATGCCCATACCGGATGAGATAACAAGGCTTACCGGTATAACGCAGAATGATGTGGCAGGAGCGCCGGATGAGGCGGAAGCTTTGCGAAAATTCATGGAGTTTGCAGGCGACCGGCCTCTGGCGGCGCACAATGCGTATTTTGATATCGGTTTCCTGCGTGCCGCAGCCAACAGAAACCGCATTCGCTTCGATCCGGTATTCGTTGATACGCTCGGCCTTTCAAGGGCGCTGCTGCCGGAACTGAAACGATATAAGCTGGATACTGTATCCAATCATCTTTCCCTGCCCAAGTTCAACCACCACCGTGCCAGTGATGATGCTATGGTGGTAGCGCGTATCATGGGCAAATTCTTCCCCATGCTGGCAACTTACGGTGTGCGGACCATTGATGATATTGAAACGGTTTATCAGAGTCTCCGCCGGACGGACGGCGGCAGACCTTATCATATGATCATGCTGGTAAAGAACCGGACCGGACTAAAGAATCTGTATAAAATGGTTTCCGAGTCCTATCTGAAGCATTTTCATAAGGTCCCTACCATACCCCGGAGCTCCGTTATCCAGCACAGAGAGGGTATCCTTATAGGTTCTGCCTGCTGCAAAGGAGAGCTTTATGAGGCGGTGATAAAGGGCGAGGATGACGAGAAGCTGAAGCAGATCGCCTCCTTTTATGACTACCTGGAGATCCAGCCTCTTTGCAACAATGCTTTCCTTATCGAAAACGGCACCGTGAGGGATGAAGATACGATCCGTGCGTTCAATAAAAGGATCGTCGACCTTGGAAAACGTCTCGGCAAGCCCGTGATAGCGGCAAGTGATGTCCATTTTCTTGATGAAAAGGACGAGCAGTACAGAAAAATACTTCTCGCCTCAAAAAAGTTCTCGGATGCGGACAGAGACTGTCGGATATTCATGCGCACGACCGATGAGATGCTGAAGGAATTCGATTACCTCGGTGAAGAGACGGCATACGAACTCGTAGTCACGAACACGCGGGCCATAGCGGATCAGGTGGAGCAGTTCGAACTGCTTCCCAAAGAGCTTTTCCCGCCGAAGATAGAAAACTCCGCCGAGCAGCTCACGGAGCTTGTCAACGGGAAAATGCACAGGATCTACGGGGAAGATCCGCCTGAGATAGTGAAAAGCCGTGTTGAGACGGAGCTTAAGACCATCCTCGACCATAATTACGATGTGATCTACATGAGCGCGCAGAAGCTCGTTCAGAATTCCCTTGAAAACGGCTATCTGGTCGGAAGCCGTGGAAGCGTAGGTTCTTCTGTCGTTGCCTATATGGCCGGTATAACCGAGGTCAATGCTCTGCCCCCGCACTATGTCTGCCCGGAGTGCCGGAATTCGGAATTCGTAACGGACGGCAGCTATGGCTGCGGGGCTGATATGCCCGAGAAGAAATGCCCGAAATGCGGCACTCTAATGCGGCGCGACGGATTCGATATCCCCTTCGAGACCTTCCTGGGTTATCCCGGAAATGAAAAGACACCGGATATCGACCTTAACTTCTCCGGTGAATATCAGGCAAAAGCCCATAAATATACGGAAACGCTTTTCGGCTCAGATCATGTTTTCCGTGCCGGTACCATCGGAACTCTTGCCGATAAGACGGCTTACGGATATGTCCTCAAATATCTTGAAGAGCGTGGCCTTAAAGCAAATAAGGCTGAAGAAGACCGGCTTGCTGCCGGACTGGTGGGAATAAAAAGGACCACCGGACAGCACCCAGGAGGCCTCGTTATAATCCCGCAGGATAAGGATGTAACGGATTTCTGCCCTGTTCAGCATCCTGCGGATGATCCGGACAGCGATATAATAACCACCCATTTTGAATACCATTGCATGGAGGACAATCTCCTCAAGCTCGATGAGCTCGGCCATGATGATCCGACAATGATCCGAATGATGGAGGACATGACCGGAGTCAATGCAAGAGAGATATCGCTCTCCGATCCCGAGACCATGTCCATATTTACGAGTCCTGCTGCTCTGGGGCTGCCGGACGACGATCCTATCATCGGAAAGACCGGTTCGATAGGCGTGCCGGAGTTCGGCACCGGCTTTACAAAGCAGATGCTTGTGGATACACAGCCAAAGCAGTTCAATACGCTTATCAGACTGTCCGGCTTCTCCCACGGGACGGATGTATGGGCGGGCAATATCCACGATCTGATCGTTAACGGCGTTGCGACCGTCGATGAGACCGTCGGCTGCCGCGATGATATAATGCTTTATCTGATATCAGTCGGTATGGAGCCGTCTCTTGCCTTCAAAACGATGGAGGCGGTAAGAAAAGGGAAAGTCCATAAAACAGGTTCTTTCCCTGGTAATGCCGAAGAGCAGATGCACGATATGGGGGTGCCGGACTGGTATATCGAATCGTGCAGAAAGATCCAGTATCTTTTCCCGAAGGCGCATGCAGTGGCATATGTGATGATGGCCTTCCGCATAGCCTGGTTCAAGGTGCATGAGCCTCTCGCGTTCTACAGTGCTTATTTCTATCGCAGGAGCCAGAAAGGCGGCTTTGACGCCGGACTGATGACCGGCGGCACGGATGCGACCCGCAGAGTGATAAACGATATGCGCAGGAGAGGAAAACTCACGGCAAACGAAGAAGATCTGCTTGTCACTCTCGAAGCAGTATATGAGTTCAATATGAGAGGCTTCGAGTTTGCACCCATGGACCTTTATGAGTCCGATGCGGCAAAATTCCTGCCGGTGGGGGATAAGAAGCTTCGCCCGCCGTTCGTCTCTCTTGCCGGTCTTGGCGAAAACGCTGCTGCAGATCTCTACTCGGCGGTTCACCCGCCCGATGGGTCAAGACCCGAATTCATTTCTGTTGATGAGCTGAGCCGACGCTGTCCCAAAGTCAGCCAGGCCTGCTTTGAGCAGCTCAAGAGCATCGGAGCCTTGCGTGAACTCCCCGACAGCAGCCAGATGTCTTTCTTCGATTTCTAAGAAAAAAGACAGCGGAATACATTCCATACTTAATGTGTTCTGCTGTCTTTTATATCAATAAAGGAATTGAACGGTTAAATGAACCGTGATAAAATTATTTAAAAAGTTTAAACTTACTTATTCTATTATTCAAAGCCGTTTTTTGCTTTTTGATGCAAAGAAATCAGGGTGATCAGACTGGAGATCACACAGGCTCTGATAACATGATAATGATCAGGAGAAAAGAATTATGAAAACAGCCGTTGTGTTTCGCAGAGCATTTTCTGTTTGTCTGGTATTGGTAATGCTGATCATGGCGCTGCCTGTTTCCTATGCGGAAGGCTATGACAGCATGAACATTAATGATATCATGAAGAAGTTCGACAGCAGAGTTCAGAAGCCAAAGAAGTCGAGCATTCTGGATGAGCCCGAAACAGTATATGTCAGATCTAACTATGGCAACTGCATATATGTCCGCAGCAAACCCGACAAAAACAGCAAGAAGCTGTTCAAAGCAGATGAGGGCAAGGCTGTCATAGTATATGCAAGGGAGAGTGGATTCGCCCTCGGCCTGGTAAAAGGAACGTCTATCGGAGGCTGGATGAGTGAAAACCTGCTGGATGCTGACTCCGGAAAGGGAAGACCCGGTCCTGATGACACTAAAGGTCTGTCATCCGGTATCTACAGACCGCGAAAGAATGACTATCTCAAAGAGTATGAAACGATGTATGTTAAATCAAAATACGGTAACTGCATATATCTTTATAACAATCCGAACGTGCCTGAGAACGAGATGGTGATCCTCGGCAAAGTGAAAGAGGCAACGGAGTGCACTCTCATAGCATGGAGAAACAACATGTATTATGTGAGAACTGCGAACGGTCAGCGAGGATGGGTAAAAGCAGAAAAACTGACATATGTGTATTGACCAACGATCTATCCAGTAAGCATGAAATACTAATAGAATATTCATAACAAAAAGCCTCCGTCCGCAGTTGAAAACGCGACGGAGGCTTTTTGTTGACATGAAGTTTCAGCGAAATATGATTCCCCGGTTCGACCGGGGGTCAATAGATCGACAATTATTACGGAGTGAGTCCATCCGAAACAGGCTCTTCGGCAACTGCTTCCGGTTCAGCGATGATTTCCTCTTCCACCGGGTATGCCGGACGGCCTTTTGTGAAGAAATCCACCTGGTAGTAATATGCGGGCTCCGGTTCATCAATGCGGTAGCCGTATTTGAGAAGCTCGCTGATGGTCACCATCTGGTATCCTTCCGAGAGGATGTACTGAACTATCGGTTCAACAGATTCAAGGCTCGTTGGATGGATGGAATGCAGGAGAATGACCTGACCGTCAAGATTTCCGGCGTTTTTAACGACGCGGATATTGTAGTTAACGTCCTTGTAAAGCCAGTCGAGAGTATCTACGGACCATCCGATCAGCGGCTCTTTGTATACTA
This sequence comes from Oscillospiraceae bacterium, assembly GCA_902773255.1. Taxonomy (GTDB): domain Bacteria; phylum Bacillota; class Clostridia; order Oscillospirales; family Oscillospiraceae; genus Limivicinus. Next base: position 478 of record CACYDX010000262.1, on the reverse strand, counting down.
TCTGTGTAAATCCCATCACATCGCCCTGGGGAGGCCTGACGGTTTTCGGAACAAAGCCTATGGCGTTCTGAAACGCCTGATCGGCAAGCTGGTGCTCATATACAAGAAAGTCATATGTCTGCTCGCCCAGAACATAGTGGTAATATGTGTGTGATCCCACCTCGCATCCTGCCTCAACTTCCTTCTGCACTATCTCCGGATAGGTCTCAACAAGGCTGCCAACTTCATAAAACGTGGCAACAACACCGTATGATTTGAGGATATCGAGTATCTTTAAAGTGTAAAGATCACTGGGGCCGTCATCGAATGTGAGTGCAGTCATGGGCTTGTTGGGATAAAGCCTTCTGTAGGACCGGAAATTGCCGTTGAGAACGTCCTTCTCGGCAGCAACTGCAAAGCCGCCGAGCTCCTGCGCAAGTGCCTCGATCTCAGCAGATGCCTTTGCTTCACCGAGCGGGCTGGCGCTCGGCGCTTCTGA
>CACYDX010000261.1 GCA_902773255.1 Oscillospiraceae bacterium | reverse complement strand
TCGAATATCTTTGTTGCCCAACGCACTATTCTGCGCGGGTCTTTCCCGTAATCCAGTGAAACATCCCTGGCGCTTCCTCTTTCGATGTTCGCACTGTACGCCGCATTGTGGAACTCCCATTCAGCAGAAAGATCCTCGTAGCTTCGCCTCGTAAGTCCTGTTCTGCTGATTATTTCGCAGATCAGATGCCTGTCCAGCTTTGAGTCCACGAGGAAGGAATCTTTTATCTCCGCGTCAGTCTCGCGGAATATTATGGAGCAGCTTTCGCCGTATCTTCTGAGTATGTCATCTATCTGCCGCTTTGCCTCTTCCGGGCTTAGTCTCTCCGGGAGAAATCGAAATATGGCAGGTCTGTTCTTCTTCACACGTTTTTTCATAGTACGGGTTCCGTCCATTCTCCAATCTCAGGATACGCAGCTCCGGGATCTTCGTCGTTATTCTCAATAACGATCATAGTCCTGCTTACAGCTGCCCTGTCCACATATCCGTAGCGTCCGTCTGAAAGCTGAACGAAGTATCCGTTATCAGTCTCCAGTATCACTGTCAACCGGGTATTCAGCCGGATATCATTATTTGCTCCGGTAAGACGCCAGCTGCCAAAGAGTTTTGCCCCGTAGGATGCATATCCGTTCCAGGTATCATACGGTGCCTCATCTTCCAGCAGCACTGCCCAGCGGGGAAGGGTACCCGTTCCGCGGGGAGTATATATCTCCGCAGTCTTTCCCTCTGCTGACAGGATCATCAGCTCATCACCGGGATAAACGATGCCGAGATAAAGTTCGGTCCCGTCGGCAAGGATCACCCCGCGTGCCGGAAGCTTATCCGCGCTTTTCGGTTCGTACCTCGCTGAGAGCAAAATGGGGACGGCAGTCTCTGTTCTTCTGTTGCCCAGGGTTATATCGCCGCCGTCAGTTCCGCCTGTGTATGCGCTCCCTCCGCTTTTTTGCCCGCTGTCTCCGGAGTTGTATGCGCCGTCAGACCAGGGCACCCGTACAGGGCTCACAAAAGCGGCATCGATGTATCCCTCCGACTTTTTGGTTTTTACAATCATGAGTCCGCCGAATTCGTCAAGGATCGTCAGTGCTGTGTTGAATGCAGGCTTTTCCAGCGGCTCCCCTGTCAGGTAAGGACCGACGAATAACTGTGCACCATATCCGGCATAGGCTGTGCGTTCCTTAGGGCTTTCGGCGTTTACATCTCTTATGAAACGTTTTTCGACATATAATTCAGTATCCTCATAGAGAACGATATAATACTCTTCATCTTCTCCAATGATGTCGACTTCGGTGCCCCTGTCAACCGTTTTACAGCATGCACCTACCCCGTAACCCGCGGCAATACCGGGCTCGTACAAAGGGGCTGCATCAGGTGTTGGTTCAGGCTGCTCTGATGTAACAGGTTCCGGACTTATTATCTTTATCTGTTCCTCAATGTTCGTTATCTGTTCCCCAATGTCTTCGGGCTCTGCCGATTTCCCGTCAGCTCCGGCGCATGCCGTGAGCGCAAGGGCAATGAAAAGCATAACCAATGCGCATATCTTCTTCATTTACTCAAAGCCCCTTCAAGTCATTGCGACTTTCTCTCCCTGCAATGGTTCCTTTATCTTCCACTGCGCATAACATGATATTGCTGTTATTATAAAACAGCAGGCATGTGACGGCAACCTTTTATTTGCACCGCAGAACAGTACCTTAGTGAAACATATAACGTATTCAGGGCTTCAAATCTATTGCATGACGAAAAGCGATAATGATATAATATTTATTACTGAACTTATATATGAAGCCTCCGGGCTGAACACCTGAAAAGGACTCTGAGATGGAAAAATTCAAAGCATTTCTGAAAAGGAAAAATATAGTCTTCACTGCAAGACGCTACGGTATAGACGCCCTGGGTGCTATGGCGCAGGGCCTTTTCTGCTCACTGCTTATCGGCACCATAATCCGAACTCTCGGACAGCAGCTGAAGCTCCAGTTCCTTGTGGATATAGGGACATACGCGATGGCGGTGTCCGGTCCCGCAATGGCGGTGGCTATAGGACATGCGCTTCAGGCTCCGCCAATGGTGCTCTTTTCTCTGGCCGCGGTCGGCTGGGCTGCCAATGCCGAGGGTGGAGCGGGCGGACCTCTCGCCGTTCTTATCATTGCAATAGTTGCAGCCGAATTCGGAAAAGCGGTATCGAAGGAGACCAAGGTGGACATTCTTGTTACGCCCGCCGTCACTATCCTGATAGGCGTCGCTCTTGCAAAACTCATAGCTCCGCCGATAGGAACCGCTGCCAATGCTTTCGGACTGATGATCGACAGCGCCACAAAGCTCAGACCGTTTTGGATGGGCATAGCAGTTTCTGTCCTCGTCGGCATTGCACTCACCCTTCCCATTTCCTCCGCGGCGATCTGTTCCGTGCTTGGGCTTACCGGGCTCGCGGGCGGTGCGGCAGTAGCAGGCTGCTGCGCGCAGATGGTGGGATTTGCCGTGATGAGTTTCAGAGAGAACAGATGGGGCGGCCTTGTTTCTCAGGGTCTCGGCACTTCCATGCTGCAGATGCCCAACATAGTGAAGAATCCCCGGATATGGATAGCTCCGATCCTTACCTCTGCGATAACTGGCCCCATAGCGACCTGTATTTTCAGGATGCAGATGAACGGAGCCGCGATCAACTCCGGCATGGGCACCTGCGGCCTCTGCGGGCCTATCGGAGTATGGACGGGCTGGCTCAGTCCTTCGGAGACTGCTGTAGAGCGCGGTGCTTCGGCGATAAATGCCGGCGCATTCGACTGGCTCGGGTTAATACTTATCTGTATCGTGCTTCCTGCGGTCATCTGCCCCCTGCTCAATCTTGTCTGCAGAAAGCTCGGCTGGGTGAAGGACGGAGATCTCAAACTCGACTGAACAAACAAATTACCTTCGGGAGGCTTGCTTATGAACGAAAAACTCAGTGCATATCTCTCCTCGCGGGATTATGACACCATAACCCGCGGCTGCATAGAATGGATCAGAAACTGGTTCGCGGAAAACGGGCCTTCTTCCCCTGCCGTCATAGGAGTTTCCGGAGGGAAGGATTCAAGTGTTGTCTCCGCCCTGTGCAAAGAGGCCCTCGGAAAGGACCGGGTGTTCGGAGTCCTGATGCCGAACTCTGTCCAGCCTGACATAGACTATTCCCGGCTGCTCGTGGAGCATCTCGGTATTGCCCATGCAGAGATCAATATCGCCGAAGCCGTCAACGGCGTCAGGAATTCGATACGAGCCGGCGGTTTGGATTTTACAGACCAGATGACGATAAATCTCCCGCCCAGGATCAGGATGACCACTCTATATGCCGTTTCCCAGTGCATGAACGGCAGAGTGTCCAACAACTGCAACCGTTCCGAGAACTATGTGGGTTATTCTACTATCTTCGGCGATGCCGCCGGTGACTTTTCGCCTCTGGCCAACCTCACTGTAACCGAGGTGAAGATCATCGGCAGATGTCTCGGTCTGCCCGAGATGTTCATCGAAAAGCCTCCTTCTGACGGTCTTACGGACAGAACAGACGAAGATAATTTCGGCTTTTCCTATGAAGCACTCGACACATATATCCTGACAGGCTTCTGCCCGGATGACAACGTCAGAGCGCTTATCGAAAAACGGCATAAAGCCAATCTTTTCAAACTCAGGCCTATGCCGGAATACGTGTTTGATAGATAATAAGGAGTAATGATGAACCAGCAGGACAACAGAAACATCACCATGGTAATGGATTTCTACGAGATGACCATGGCAAACGGATATTTCAACAACCGCGTTAATGACACAAAAGCAGTATTCGACGTATTTTACCGCAAAAACCCGGATAACGCCGGCTTTTCCATATTCGCAGGTCTTGAACAGGTGATCGAGTATATTAAGAACCTGCATTTTTCCAAAGATGATATAGAATATTTCCGCAGCCAGCATCTTTTCAGCGAGGAGTTTCTCTCCTTCCTTGCTGATTACCGATTCAGCGGTGATATCTATGCCATGCCGGAAGGCACGGTGGTCTATCCGAACGAGCCTCTGATCACGGTAGTCGCTCCGCTGCTCGACGCTCAGCTCGTTGAAACGGCTATACTGCTCCAGGTGAACCATCAGTCCCTGATCGCTACGAAGACCAACAGGATAGTCCGCGCTGCCGAGGGAAGGGCAGTTTCGGATTTCGGCGCAAGACGCGCCCACAATGTGGATGCCGCGGTCTACGGGGCAAGGGCAGCATACATAGGCGGAGCAGTAGGAACTGCGACAGTGCTGGCGGGGCAGATGTTCGGAATACCCATATCCGGCACCATGGCTCACAGTTGGGTGATGTTTTTTGAAAACGAATACGAAGCTTTCAAAAAGTATGCCGAGACCTATCCGGATTCGACACTGCTCCTGGTTGATACCTTTGATGTGCTCAAGAGCGGCGTACCCAACGCCATACGCATCGCCAAGGAAGTACTTGAGCCGATGGGCAAGCGCCTCAGGGGCATAAGGCTCGATTCCGGCGACCTTGCCTACCTTTCCAAGGAGGCGCGGGCCATGCTCGATGAGGCGGGCCTGACAGACTGTATCATCGTGGCATCAAACAGCCTTGATGAGTTCACTCTGCAGTCCCTTAAACAGCAGGGCGCCAAAATAGACAGCTTCGGTGTGGGCGAAAGGCTCATCACCTCCGCCTCCAATCCTGTATTCGGCGCAGTGTATAAAATGGCCGCCATTGTTAAAGACGGAAAATTCATTCCCAAGATCAAGGTCTCTGAAACACCGGAGAAGATCACAAACCCCGGCCTCAAGAAAGTCTACCGCGTGTATGATGCCGACGGAAAAGCAATAGCCGAATACCTTACGAGGGCGGATGAGCAGATAGACTTTTCAAAACCAGTGCGATATATAGATTCCCAGAAATACTGGAAAAACCGCTATTTTGAAAACTGCACATTCAAAGAACTCCAGGTGCCCGTATTCATAAACGGTGAATGTGTATACAAGTGTCCGCCTCTCAAGGAAGTGCGCGATTATGTGCGCCATCAGCTGAACGAGGAAATATGGGATGAGGAGCAGCGTTTCACCAATCCGCACACCCACTATTTCGACTTCAGTCCGCTGCTTTATGAAACAAAGATGGATCTTCTTGCAGGAGACCGCAGCGGAAAATGAGAACAGCGATATACGGAGGAAGCTTCAATCCTCCGCATCTTGGACATGTATCCGCAGTGAACACAGTGGTCTCGGAGCTTGCACCGGACAGGCTGATCATCATGCCGGACTGCATTGCACCGCATAAGGCGATGGCCGAAAACACGCCCTCTCCCGAACACAGACTAGAGATGTGCCGCCTCGCTTTCGGAGATATCCCGGGTGTTGAGATATCCGATCTGGAGATACGAAGAGGCGGCAGAAGCTATACTGTGGATACACTCGAACAGCTTTCGGCATTGTACCCGAAAGATGAATTCTACCTTGTTATCGGCTCTGACATGCTCACGAGCTTCACCACAGGCTGGTACCGCTTCGAGGACATACTCGGCATGTGCACGCTTACGGTGATCTCCAGAGAAATGGACGATATGGAGGTGCTCGGGCAGAACGCTGCAATGCTGAAAGCGCTGTATGATGCAAATGTTATCATCCTGACTAATCACCGCCCGGTGCCGCTCAGTTCGAGCGAGGTCCGGCAGGCCATACACGACGGGGACACAGAGGGAAAGCTGAACAAAGCGGTAATGGAATACATAAACAAAAACGGTCTGTACAGATAGTACAGACCGTTTGGTTTTTCATCAGATTTATTCCGTTTCTTTCTTCTTTTTCCTGAACAGGACGTCTCTGTACTGCAGCAGCAGCATTATGCCGAAGAGCACGGCAATTATTCCCAGACATACATACTGATGCGTCATGCTCCGGGGGACAAAACCCATCATGAGGAGCATCGGCGCGCCAAGTACTATCGACCACAGGTTCTGATAAATAAGGTTATGCGACGCGGGGGTCCTGAACAGGGGATCTATCTCGCGCAGGAGGATCACACCTGTTGATGCGGTACCTGTCAGCGTGCCGTACATCACGAGGAACATCTCATCCGAATAATCCGGGAAGAGGTGACGGCTGATCTTCTGGCAGTACCAGTAGGTGATGAACGCTCCGGCCACGCAGATGAGCAGCAGAGGGATCCAGAACTCCTTATAGCGGAACGCGGAAAGATCTATCGCGGCGATCGACGCCACCACCATGATATCGAACATCAGGCCGCTGATACGGTTGAGCATGAAGTTGTTGGTATACTCTCTGTGCATTATCCCCTTGGCTCTGAGCCTGTTGCCGATATTCTTAAACAGGATCGCCCAGGCGGTGCCGACCAGGAAGTTGAATCCCCATACCAGCGGATTGATCGTATTCATGGCGAAACCGCCGGCAGGGGCCAGTACGAACTTATAAAGAAGCCACATCGAAAGGAATGCCACCGCGTAGGTCAGGAACACAAGGCCGAACTGGATGGTCAGCTTATCCATCGATTCAGATACCGGTATCTCATTATCGCCGCAGTAATCCTCGGCCTTCAGATCGTCACGGATCTCCTCTCCGTCCTTACGGAGCTTATTTTTGATCGCAGGTCTGTTCAGGTAGATAATGCCTCCGACGCTTGCGCTTACAAAACCCATCGCAGCTATCGTGAGGCCGAAGCTCGATCCGTTAGTAAAGCCATACCCGTTCTGGTAGTTGGTGCCCCAGTTGAAGGCCTGTCCAGGTCCCTGTCCGTAGCCCATGGGGAGGATTATGCCTCCTGCGGCGAAGCATCCTATGAGATAAAACAGTATCGTGGTTATTATCAAGCCGGCTATGGCCTGTATAAGATAGCCTCCCACCATCATGGTTGAAGTGTTGAAAACATCTCTGCGGGCTTTTTTCCCCTTGACCCCGTCGAGATGCCGCCAGGCAAGGGCTATGAAGCCGAGGCCGAGGCCGTGA
>CACYDX010000260.1 GCA_902773255.1 Oscillospiraceae bacterium | reverse complement strand
TTTGTAAAGGAGTTATTTGATGAATCCTAAATACGAACCTCTGTTTACACCGTTCAAGATCGGAGAGGTAGAGATCCCCAACCGCATCGTACAGTGCTCCATGGGCGGAACCACCCTTTTCGGATGGCTCGAGCCCTCCCATTTCGACCTTGAAGGTGCCGACTTCCTGCTCAAGAGAGCTAAAGACGGAGTCGGCCTCGTACTCCCCGGTATGCAGGTCATCAGAGACACGATGGGCAGAAAATGGCTCGATTCTAACCGTCAGATGTATCGTGTACTCAAACCCTACATGGACGAGTACCACAAGACCGGAAGCAAGCTGTTCATCCAGCTGGCCGGCGGCTTCGGCCGTTCAATGGCGGTTACTCCCTGGATGGCTGCCCTTGCAAGAAACGATCTGCTGAATAAGATCGCAAGCCCGATAGTGGACGTGCAGTATGCCTGCGCTTCTGCTTCTGCGACTCCGAACCGCTGGGCGGATAACCTGAATTCCCGCCCCTTCACCATTGAAGAGATCCAGGAGATGGTATGGCACTTTGGCGCTACAGCCAAGAAGCTCCGTGAAGCCGGTGTCGACGGCGTTGAGATCCATGCAGTTCATGAAGGCTATAACCTCGACCAGTTTGCCATTGCAAATATGAACTTCCGTACCGACCAGTACGGCGGTTCCCTTGAGAACCGTCTCCGTTTTGCAACCGAGATCGTCCAGGAGATCCACAAGCAGGCCGGTGATGACTTCCCGGTATCTATCCTTTATTCCGTACGTTCCTGCACCAAGGGCTGGCGCAAGGGAGCAATGCCCGGCGAGGAATTCGTTGAGTTCGGACGTGACATGGCAGAATCCGAGAAGGCAGTCAAGATCCTTCAGGATGCCGGCTATGCTTTCCTCAACTGTGACAACGGTACATACGATGCCTGGTATTGGGCACATCCGCCTCAGTATATGCCGGACAACTGCAACCTCGAAGATGTTGAGCATATCCGTCAGTTCATAGATATCCCCGTCGCCTGCGCAGGTCGTATGGATCCCGTAAAGGCAGCTGAGGAGATCGCTGCCGGACGTCTCGACGCCGTTGCAATTGCCCGCCAGAATCTTGTCGACGAGAACTGGATCACCAAGATCAAGCAGGGCCGTGAAGATGAGATCCGTCCCTGCATCCGCTGCCACAACGGCTGCTTCAACTTCTCGAAAGCCAATGGCACTGAAAACATGCAGGCACTGGGTGACTCTCTGCACCTCGCTCGTTGCGCGCTGAACCCGCCCACAATGCAGCACAACCGCTATAAGATCGTTCCCACAAAGAACCCGAAGAAGGTCGCTATTGTAGGCGGCGGCGTAGGCGGTATGGAATCCGCTCTCGTACTGAAAAAGCGCGGCCACAACCCGGTAATCTTTGAGAAAGAGGACAAACTCGGTGGTCTGTTCCTGACTGCTTCCGCAATGACCTTCAAAGAGAACGACAAGCAGCTGCTAAAGTGGTACGAGGATGAGATAAAGAGATACGGAATCGAAGTAAGATTCAACAGCGAGATAAAGGATGTCAACGAGCTTCTCAAGAGTTTCGACGAAGTCATCGTAGCTACCGGTTCCGTTCCAAGAAATATGCCTCAGATCAAGGGCTTTGAGAAGACCAGATCCTTCCGTGAGCTGCTCCGTGAGCAGTCTGTCGAAGGCGACACGATCGTATTCCTCGGCGGCGGCCAGTCATCCTGCGAGGCTGCATATGACCTCGTTCTTGCAGGCAAGCACCCGATCATAGTTGAATACGGCAACGACCTCGTTGCCGCTCAGGCGACCTGCCTTGCGAACACCTCGTTCCTCCGCGATGCCATGGAATACCATAAGGTTCCCGTATATCTGCACAGCACCGTCACTGAGATCGGCGACGGTTACTGCGTGATCAAGACTCCGGATGACGCTTTCAAGCAGGAATGCGATGCCGTTGTCAATGGCGTCGGATTTGTTCCCGCTCCTCTCGGAGAGAAGGGTGCGCATATCCACCGTGTCGGCGACTGCGTTGCAATAGGCAACCTGCGTACCGTTGTATGGCGCGCATGGGATGTCTGCATGAGGATCTGATAAGTTCTGATCCCGCAGGTATATAAAGCTTAAAACTTAAGGCTCCCCCTGTGATGGACAGAGTTTCTCTGTCGCACAGGGGGAGCATCCTTGTTGTCAAAAAAACACCCGGCAGTGATATATCACAGCCGGGGTGTTATTATCAGAATATCGGAAGAATATCGGCCAGAATACCGAAGATTATACCAGAAACATAGAGCATGACAAGTGTGACATATTTTTCCCGGCTGTGCCTGTCCATCCTGAAAAGCACCAGCAGGCCCACGCCGGAGCCTGTCAGAAGACCTGAAAGCATCGCTCCTGCACTCATGCTGCCCTGAAGATAGAGCTTTGTGATAACAACACTTGCAGCACAGTTAGGAATAAGCCCAATAAGACCGGAAAGAAACTGGCCTGTCACAGGTTTGTTTAGAATGAGGCGGCCGATGTTATCGGGGCCCACATACTCAATTATGAAAGACAGGACAAGGTTGACGAGAAGCAGAAAGCCGGCGATCTTCAGCGTGTGTATTACGGCGGACTTGAATATGCCATCTTCGCATTTGCAGCCTTCCTGCTCACACATTTCATGAATGTGCCGTTCCCGTGCAAGACTAAACTTGCAGTCGATGAGGTCAACAGCCATACCGGCGATCATCGCAGCTATCACCTTGAACAGCAGCACCTTGATTATGAAACCTGCAGGAGCTGCGCTCGAAATGAGGATAGGGAGCATTTCATCAGAGGTAGACAGGAAAACGGCAATTAGTGTGCCTCTTGTGACAAGGCCGCTGACAAAAAGATTGGCAGTAGCTGCGGAAAAGCCGCACTGAGGTATCACGCCGAGAGCGGAACCGAGCACCGGACCCAGCTTGCCGGCTCGATGGACTATCTCCACAGTCTTTTCCTCGGCTTTTGCCTCTATGAATTCGATTATAAGATACGCGGCGAAGAGAAAGGGGAGCGTCTTCAGCGTATCGATAAGAGCATCAAGAATTATGTCAACCAAGAACAATACCTCAGTCAGTTAAAATATGGTCTGTCAAAACTATTTGAGTATAACCTTGATGAATGGGTTTGTAAACATGAAACTTAAAAATCTCCTTGAGTTTTTCCGCCGGGAATATATAATCTTTAACGGGTATATTATAATTGTATGAATGGAAATAAGGACATGACTGATACCTTCTTACTTATAGAAGCGCTGGTATCCTATGCGGAAAGATCCGGGCTGATAACAGAAGATGACAGAACCTGCTGTGTAAATGCGCTGCTTGATATTACAAAAACTGCTCCTATGGCTGAGAGTTCAGATATGCCTGAACTGGAGCTTGCCGATATACTGCGCGATCTCGTTGAGGATGCGGCAGCAAGAGGCATAATTGATGACGATACTGAGAGCCGGGATATATTCGATACAAGGCTCATGGCTGCAGTAACGCCCTTTCCGCATGAGGTGAGAAAAAGATTTCGTGAGGAATACGCTGTCAGTCCGGAAGCGGCAACTGATTGGTACTATTCTTTCTCAAAGGCGACGAACTATATCCGAACCGACAGAATAAGGAAAGACAGGAAATGGGTCTATGAAGGTAAATACGGGCCGCTGGATATAACCATAAACCTGGCAAAACCTGAGAAGGATCCCAAGGCAATAGCAAAGGCCCGCAATGCAGTGAACTCAAACTATCCGGCCTGTCAGCTATGTGTTGAAAATGAGGGATATGCCGGGAGGATCGGCCATCCCGCCAGAACCAACCATCGTCTTATCCCGCTGATGCTTAACGGGGAGAGCTGGTATCTTCAGTATTCACCATATTCATATTATAATGAACACTGCATAGCACTGAACGAAAAGCACATACCGATGAAGGTCGACAAAGCTGCTTTCATCAGATTGCTTGATTTTGTAACTTTGTTCCCGCACTATTTCATAGGCTCCAACGCTGATCTTCCGATCGTAGGCGGCTCCATCCTGAGCCATGACCACTTCCAGGGCGGAAGATATGAATTTGCCATGTCTAGGGCGGATATAGAGCATGAGATACACTTCAGCGGATATGAGGATGTTCGGGCGGGGATAGTGGCATGGCCGATGTCGGTGATCAGACTGCGCTGTGCTGACAGAGACAGACTGGCAGATCTTGCCGGCCGTATTCTGAATGCATGGAGAGCTTACAGCGATCCTTCCGCATACGTTTTTGCACAGACTGACGGAGAGCCGCACAATACGATAACTCCGATAGCTCGCAGGAGGGGAGCAGACTATGAACTTGATCTTGTACTCCGAAACAATATAGCGACGGAGGAGCATCCGCTCGGAGTGTTCCACCCGCATGCGGAGCTGCATCATATAAAGAAGGAGAATATAGGCCTTATAGAGGTGATGGGGCTCGCGGTGCTTCCTTCAAGGCTCAAAAAAGAACTTGAGGAAGTGAAAAGAGTTCTGCTCTCGGGAGAAGAGCCCGGCGAAAGCATCAAGATCCATGCCGAATGGATAAAGCAGCTTAGAGATAGATACAGCTTTACTGAAACCAATGCCGAAGGCATAATAAAAAAGGAAGTAGGTGCCGTATTTGAGAAAGTGCTCGAGGATGCGGGAGTTTTCAAACGAACAGTAGAAGGGAAGGCGGCTTTCCTGAGATTCATTTCTTCAGTCTGATAAAGAGAAAACACAAAGCAGTACCTTCACGGTACTGCTTTGTATGTTATTTACCTATCCTCATTCCGAAAAATGTGGGCTTGAAACCTTCCATATACAGCTCATAGGTACCTACCTGATACTGTTCTTTCGGGTATTTCTCACAGTAAAGCCTGCACAGTTCGTCGGCCAGGATCTTTCCGTTGGGAGATTCGACGTCCATTGCCATGGGGTTGAAAAACATGCAGATGAACATCTTGTCGTTTTCTCTTGCCAGTTTGATCTTTCTTCCTCTTTTGGCGGAGGCCCAGTCCTGTTCCAGCCTTTCAAGAAGCTCCGCAGCAGCGGCAGCGGGATCATCGAGCGCTGCGATAACAGGTTCACCGACAGCCTTGTATTCATAGAAATGCGGCGAGAATTCTTTTCTTGTGAAATACTTGAGCCAGTCTCTGTAGTTGGCTATCAGATCATATAATTCCATCATAATTCCTCATCATCAGTATCTTCGGCCCACATGAGAGCGCATTTAACAGCCTTGTGCCAGCCCTTCAGGAGCTCCTTGCGGCGGTCTTCCTTCATCTTTCTGGTGAAAACGTGATCGACTGCCCAGTTGCTCCGGATATCATCCAGGCTCTCCCAGTATCCTGTTGCAAGTCCGGCGAGATAAGCCGCGCCGAGGGCGGTGGTCTCGATGCAGTCAGGTCTGATGACGGCGCAGTCGTTTATATCCGACTGGAACTGCATCAGAAAATCATTTGCGCAGGCTCCGCCGTCAACTTTCAGGGTGCTTATCTCAATGCCGCTGTCCTGCTCCATTGCCTTGCAGATATCATAGGTCTGGTAGGCAAGGCTCTCGAGAGTGGCACGGACTAGGTGAGAGCGGCTGAAACCGCGGGTTATGCCTGTTATCATGCCGCGGCAGCGCTGACTCCAGTACGGCGCCCCGAGACCGGTGAAAGCGGGTACAACGTATCCGCCGGCGCAGTCATCCACGCTTTTTGCAAAGCGTTCGCTGTCGGTTGCAAGGGAGATGACCTTCAATTCGTCACGGAGCCACTGGATGGCGGCGCCTGCAACGAATATACTCCCTTCGAGGGCGTATTCC
>CACYDX010000259.1 GCA_902773255.1 Oscillospiraceae bacterium | reverse complement strand
AGAACGCGTCAGAGCCGCAGGTCACGCCCTCCTGGGTCGCGATCCAAGCTTTTTTCTCTTCTCTCGTAAACACCTCGGGCTGCTCCGTGAAGACCTTCTGCCACTCGCCGTCGCGCAGGACATCATCGTACTCGTCGGAAATGTAGACGTCGATCGCATTGTCGCGGTCGGCGCGGCGGATGCCTTCCTTAAACGGCAGAGCGAGCACCTTCGGGCTCTGACGCAGGTACCAGTTGTCCGCCTTGCTGCCGGCAAGCCTCGTGCAGTGGATGCGGCTCTGCTGACCGGCGCCCACGCCGATCGCCTGTCCGTCCTTTACGTAGCAGACCGAATTTGACTGCGTATACTTCAGTGTGATGAGGGCGACGATCATATCGATCTTCGCAGCCTCCGGCAGTTCCTTGTTGGCCGTCACGATATTTTCCAGAAGCTTTTCATCGATCTTGAAATTGTTGTGGCCCTGTTCGAAGCGAATGCCGAAGACGTCCTTATATTCCTGCGCCGCGGGCACGTAGTCCGGATCAATCTGCACCACATTGTAGCCGCCTTTTTTCTTCGTGCGGAGGATCTCGAGCGCCTCTTCGCTGTAGGAAGGCGCGATGACCCCGTCAGAGACTTCGGCCTGAAGATAACGTGCGGTCGCCGCATCGCATTCTTCGGAAAGGGCCGCCCAGTCGCCGTAGGAGCAGAGCCTGTCGGCGCCGCGGGCGCGGATATATGCGCAGGCTATCGGGGAAAGCTCCGCGTCTTCAGCAACGAAATATATCTTCCTGTCAACATCGCTGAGAGGCAGGCCCACCGCCGCTCCGGCGGGAGAGACATGCTTGAACGAAGCTGCGGAGGGAAGTCCGGTGGCTTCCTTGAGCTCCTTGACGAGTTGCCAGGAGTTGAAAGCATCGAGGAAGTTAATGTAGCCGGGACGTCCGTTGAGAACGGTGACGGGCAGGTCGGAGCCGTCTTTCATATAGATCTTTGCGGGTTTCTGGTTGGGGTTGCAGCCGTATTTGAGTTCAAATTCCTTCATTTTATCAGTCTCCCAAATGTTTATTGAAAAGTTTCACCTCTCCGTTCACATTGGTGTACAGAGAGACCTTGTTGTCTGCATTCAGTGCCATCCAGACATCTTCAGGTTCCGGCATGTCTATCTCTATGGGCTCGCCGGTGAAGCTCGGCAGAGGAGAACCGTTTCCCTGATACGTGCTGATGAAGAAGCCCTTTCCCTCATCGCAGCCCTCGTAGCTGTAGTAGCAGCGGAGGCAGCGGCCTGCCACCTTCTTAAGGATAGAAAGCTCGAAGCTGCCGTCGGCATTGAGGATGGCGGAGATTCGGGGGGTCCAGTTGGGATCGTCCGGTTCATACTCGCGAGTAGCGAGAGCGGCACGAAAATCACCGAACTCACAGATGGTATCTGTCTGGTTGCCGTTGGTCACCACAAGGCTGCTGCCCATGGTGCGCACAGGGTTATAGATTATGAGGCTGGGGTCCACGACCTTGGAGGCGTCATAGGCCTCGGTGCGGATGCCGTCATCGGTAAGGGAAAAGATGCGGTTGCGGCTGTTTTCGCTCCTTCCCATGATGAAATAGTAAATGCGGTTTCTACCCACGGCTATCCCGCGGCCGGGATATGGATTGTTTCTGAGAAAATTGAGAAAATCTGTCATGACTTCTGCTCCTTATCATGCATAATAAGTGATGAGACCAGCTCGGCCGCTTCCGGCAGGATGATCCATTCGGCACTCTCCATAACGCGCTTCTGCAGCGATTCTGGAGTATCGTCCGGGAGAACGGGCACAGCCTTCTGCATTATGATCCGGCCGCCGTCAGGTACTTCGTTTACGAAATGAACTGTGGCTCCCGTCACTTTCACTCCGTATTCAAGGGCCGCCTCATGGACCCTCAGCCCGTAGAAGCCCTTGCCGCAGAAGGAAGGGATGAGGGAGGGATGAACGTTTATTATCCTGTTTTCATACTGCTTTACGAAATGCCCGCTCAGGATGCTCATGAAGCCCGCAAGGACTATGAGGTCTATATCACGCTCTTTAAGAGCCGAGAGTATGGCCTCCTCAAAGGCCTCCTGGCTTCCGCAATCCTTTTTTGAGATGCAGAGGGCTTCAATTCCCGCGTTCTGCGCGCGGGTGAGAGCATACGCTATGGAATTATTTGAGATGACGAGGACTATCTCTCCGCTTTTGAGAACGCCGCTGTTCTGCGCGTCGATAAGCGCCTGAAGATTAGTTCCTCCGCCGGAGACGAGCACTGCTATCCTTGTTTTATCCATTTCCCGTCTCCTTTCAGCAAAGGCATATCCTGTCTTCTCCGCTCACTATCTCCCCTATAACATAGACATCGAGGCCTGAGGCCTTCAGAACGGAGAGCGCGGCATCGGCTGTGTCCTTCGAGACAGTGAGGCTCATGCCCACACCCATGTTGAAGGTATTGAACATATCCCTTTCGGGGATATTCCCGCTGCGCTGAATAAGTTCGAACACCGCGGGGGTCTTCACGGCGGCCTTCTCTATCTTCGCGCACATCCCCTGCGGGATGGAGCGCGGGATATTCTCATAGAAGCCGCCGCCTGTTATATGGCTGATGCCGTGCACATCCGCTTCTTCGAGCGCGCTGAGCACGGGCTTTACGTAAATTCTTGTGGGAGTGAGCAGGGCTTCGCCGAGGCTCATGCCGAGCTCAGGCACTTCGCAGCCGAGGTCTGCTTTCTCAACATCGAATACCTTCCTCACGAGGGAGTATCCGTTGGAATGAACACCGCTGGAGGGCAGGGCTATTATCACATCGCCGGCGCGAACAGAGTTTTTGTCCAGGATCTTCTCTTTGTCAACAATGCCAACGGAGAAGCCCGCGAGGTCATAATCATCAGGGGCCATGGTGCCCGGATGCTCGGCGGTCTCGCCGCCGATGAGGGCGCAACCCGCCTGAACGCACCCCTCGGCCACGCCTGCGACCAGCTGGGCTACCTTCTCAGGAAGGTTCTTCCCTATGGCAATATAATCAAGGAAGAACAGAGGCTTTGCCCCGCAGCATACTATATCGTTTACACACATGGCAACACAGTCTATGCCCACGGTATCATGCTTCCCCATCAACTGGGCTATCCTCTGCTTGGTACCCACACCGTCCGTCCCGGAGACGAACACGGGCTGCTTCATTCCGGAAAGGTCAGGCGCGAAGAGTCCTCCGAAGCCACCTATATCTGACACCACGCCGGGGATAAATGTACGTTCGACGTGCTTTTTCATCAGTTTAACGCCTTCATAGCCGGCCTCTATGTCCACTCCGGCCGCGGCGTATGACACGGAAAATGAGCGGTCCATCAGCTTTCACTCCTTTCCTGTCCAGCAGTAGGTGCAGATCTTTTCGCGGTCTATCCCTATGGCTTCGAGCAGGCCTTCAAGGGACTGATAGCCGAGGGAATCAAAGCCGAGCTGCTCGCATATGGTGTGGAGCAGACATTTGCCGCGCTCGGTATGTGAATCGGCATATTCCTCTATGTATTTTTCACCCTCGGGGCCTTCAAGCTCGAGAATGATGCTTCTGGCGAGCAGGTCTCTGTCAGAATTGCTTCGGGAGAAGTTGAGAAACTTGCAGGCGTACATAATAGGCGGGCATGCAGAACGCATATGCACTTCAGCCGCGCCTGACTCATAGAGGAAATCCACCGTTCCCTTCAGCTGGGTGCCGCGTACGATGGAATCGTCCACGAAGAGGAGCTTCTTGCCCTCGATGAGTTCGGGAACGGGTATCATCTTCATCTTTGCTACCTGGTCGCGCTCGCCCTGGTTGGCGGGCATAAAGGAGCGGGGCCATGTGGGAGTATACTTGACGAACGGCCTTGCAAAGTGGCTGCCGCTGTGGTTTGCGTAGCCTATGGCATGCGGCAGGCCGGAATCCGGTACACCGGCCACATAGTCAACATGCGGGAAGGTACCGTTGATCATCTCATCGCGGGCCATGATCTCGCCGTTGCGGTAGCGCATGACCTCAACGTTCTTTCCCTCGTAGTTGGAGTTCGGGTAGCCGTAGTAGGTCCAGAGAAAGGCGCAGATCTTCATCTCTTCGTTTGCGGGTGAGAGCGTTTCATAACCGTCCGCGTTTATCCGCACTATCTCGCCCGGTCCGAGCTCATATACATCGTCGTATCCGAGCTTGTGATAGGCAAAGGACTCGAAGGAAACGCAGTATCCGTCCCTGTTTGTGCCCACAAGAACGGGCAGCCTTCCGAACCTGTCGCGTGCGGCGATTATTTCGCCTTTGTCCGTCATGATGAGAATGGTCATAGAACCGTCGATGAGCTGCTGCATACTGCGGATGCCATCGATCATGCTGTCGCTTTCGTTAATGAGCGCAGCAACAAACTCCGTCATGTTCACCCTGCCGGAACTCATTGCCATGAACTGATGACCGGGATCCGAGAAGAAGCGGGATACCAGCTGTTCAATATTATTTATCTGCCCCACGGTGGTGATAGCATAAAGGCCGAGGTGGGAGCGTACGAGAAGGGGCTGGGGGTCCGAGTCGCTGATGCATCCGATGCCGCTGGTACCCTGGAAAGTGTCCAGATCCTTTTCGAATTTGGTCCTGAAGGGAGAGTTCGCTATGGAGTGGATCTCCCTGTTGAAGCCGTTTTCCCTGCCCCAGATCACCATGCCGGCATTCCTCGTTCCGAGGTGGCTGTGGTAGTCCGTGCCGAAGAAAACGTCCAGAACTACGTCGCGCCTTGAAACGGCGCCGAAGAATCCGCCCATCAGGCAAAGAAGAGCTCAGAGAGCGTCATCGGGTCAATGTACTCGCCGTTCTTATAAACGCGCATGTTGCCGGAGGCTATCTCATCGATGAGCATAACCTTGCCCTCGCTGTCGTATCCGTATTCGAACTTGATATCATAGAGCACTAGGCCGCGGGCTTCCATCTCATCGGCAACGATCCCGGTGATCTTCCTGGTCATTTCCTTGATATCGTCATACTGCTCGGCTGTCATAACGCCGAGGACTATGAGGCCGTCCTTGGTGACGAGGGGATCACCCTTAGCATCGTTTTTGAATGTCATCTCAACATATGAGGGCAGATCTGCACCCTCTTCGATATACTCGCCGTAGCGCTTGATGAAGGAACCTACGGCCTTGTTGCGGCAGACGACCTCGAGGCCCTTGCCGAATACCTTTGCGGGAAGAACTTCCATGGTGGTGTTTGCCAGATCCGCGCTGATGAAGTGGGTGCGGATGCCGGCTGCATTGATCTTCTCGAAGAAGTAGACAGACATGCGGAGATTCACATCGCCTACGCCCTCGATCGTGAGGCCTACGGAGTTCTCGCCCGGATCGAACACGCCGTCCTTGCCGGTGCAGTCGTCCTTGAACTTGAGCAGGTAGTTTCCGTTATCGAGT
>CACYDX010000258.1 GCA_902773255.1 Oscillospiraceae bacterium | reverse complement strand
CTCTGCAAGAACCGCGGTTTTATCTTCGCCGGAAGCGAGATCTACGGCGGCCTTGCCAACACCTGGGACTACGGCCCTCTCGGAGTTGAGCTGAAGAACAACGTTAAAAGAGCATGGTGGAAGAAATTCGTCCAGGAGAACCGTTACAACGTGGGCCTTGACGCCGCCATCCTGATGAACCCGCAGACATGGGTGGCATCAGGCCATCTGAGCAGCTTCTCCGATCCTCTTATGGACTGCCGCGAATGCCATGAGCGTTTCCGCGCCGATAAACTGATAGAGGAATGGGCATCAAGCAACGGATTTGAGCTCCCGAAGCCTGTTGACGCTTTCTCGCAGACCGAGATGAAGGAATTTGTGGATGAACACGAGATCCCCTGCCCCTCCTGCGGCAAGCACAACTTTACGGACATCCGTCAGTTCAATCTCATGTTCAAGACCTTTCAGGGCGTTACAGAGGATGCCAAAAACACGGTGTATCTCCGTCCTGAGACAGCTCAGGGCATATTCACCAATTTCGTGAACGTTCAGCGCACGACCCGCCGCAAGCTCCCCTTCGGCATAGCCCAGATAGGAAAGAGCTTCCGCAACGAGATCACGCCGGGCAACTTTATTTTCCGTGTCCGCGAGTTCGAGCAGATGGAACTCGAGTTTTTCTGCGAGCCGGATACTGACCTCGAATGGTTCGATTACTGGCGCAGCTTCTGCCATGAGTTTCTGCTCTCCATTGGTATAAAGGACGAGAATCTCCGTCTTCGCGACCATGATCCCGAGGAGCTGAGCTTTTATTCCAAGGCCACTACAGACTTTGAATTTCTCTTCCCGTTTGGCTGGGGCGAGCTCTGGGGCGTTGCCGACAGGACCAATTATGACCTTACCCAGCACCAGACGGTCTCCGGTCAGGACCTCACATATTACGATCAGGATAAGAACGAGCATTATATACCCTTCGTAATAGAGCCATCGCTCGGCGTTGAGCGCACGGTGCTTTCCGTTTTGTGCGATGCGTATGACGAGGAAGTCGTAGGCCAGGACAAGAAGGGCAATGACGATGTACGTACGGTCATGCACCTGCATCCAGCCCTCGCTCCGTTCAAATGCGCCATTCTCCCGCTGAGCAAGAAGGAAGTGCTCACAGGGCCCGCAAGAGAGCTTTACGATGAGCTTTCAAAGGAATTCATGTGCGATTATGACGAGACCGGTTCCATCGGCAAGCGCTACCGCCGTGAGGACGAAATAGGCACTCCGTTCTGTGTGACTTTCGACTTCAACACCGTAGGCACCGAGACCGATCCCGCAGACGGATGCGTTACCATCCGCGAGCGTGACAGCATGGAGCAGGTAAGGCTCCCGATAGGTGATGTAAAGGCTTACATCAGCGAGAGGATCAGATTCTGATGAAAGACGGATTCATTAAAGTCGCCGCCGCGGCTCCGATGATAAAAGTCGCCGATGCGGACTGGAACGCTGACCGCGTTATAGAATGCATAAACAGCTCGGAAGCAAAAGGCGTAAAGATCCTTGTCTTTCCCGAGCTTACGCTCACAGGCTGCACATGCTTTGATCTTTTCAGCCACAAGGTGCTGCTCGACGGAGCTGAAAAAGCTCTTATCAAGGTCATCGAAGCATCTGCCGGGAAAGATATGCTCATATTCGTTGGCCTTCCATTTGCTGTTGGCAGCAGAGTATTCAGCTGTGCTGCAGTCATCAGTGCAGGTGAACTCATAGGTCTTGTGCCGAAGGAGAACGTTGCAGGGAGCAGATTCTCCTCTCCGGAGGGTGAAGAATGTGATGTAACAGTCGGTGAAGAATATGTCGCTTTTCTTTCTGCTGACAGCCTCTTTGAGAGCAACATGATGGAGGGGCTTTCAGTTGCAGTGCAGCTCGGAAGCGATTCCGACGCGCTCGTGCCGCCGGCTGTGCGCCATGCGGCTGCAGGCGCCACAGTTATCGCCCACATGGCCTCTTTCCCCGCCACCGTTTCATCCACGACAGATGCCGAGCTAGCGATAAGAAGCAGTTCTTCCCATATTTGCTGCGGAATGATACTCGCTGCTCCCGGTAAGGGCGAATCCACCACAGACAACGTATACTCCGGACTGTGCATGGTAGCTGAAAACGGCAAGATCCTCGCCGAGTGTGAGCAGGAAGACTCGCTGGCAATCAGCGAGATAGACGTTGAATATCTCCTCAATCTGAGAAGATCCAGAGGCGGGTTCGACACCGCGGAGTATCCTCACTGTGTCTCTCCGTGGGGCACTAAGAAAGAGGAGGCGGTTCTGACAAGAGCGTATT
>CACYDX010000257.1 GCA_902773255.1 Oscillospiraceae bacterium | reverse complement strand
TTATTGAACAGCGAAAAGAGCTGACGCAGACTGTCGCCGAATGCCTTCTGATAGATGTGACCGATACATATTATGTGTTTTATTATGAAATCCTGGAGGGGAAAGTATTTGCCGTTGCTGACAACAGCGGCTTTTGATGGGGATCATGGGGCTGTTGAACGGGATCCATCTACCGACAGGAAGAGATCTGCTCATTTTGCCGTTCAGAGCAATGGTTCCTTTTTTTCTGTATTAATTCTTGCCCGCATAAAGAAAACAACAGTCTGAATTAATGAGTGCCGAATGCCATTCAGGTGGCAAAGGATGTGCTGACCCCCATGGGAAAGAGGCTGAAAGGCATCCGGCTGGATTCCGGCGATTTGGCCTATCTCTCAAAGGAAGTGCGGCGGATGCTGGATCAGGCGGGGTTGGAGGATTTCAAAATTGTAGCGTCCAACAGTCTGGATGAATTTACGATTCGCTCTATTTGGAATCAAGGCGGCTGCGTTGATTCCTTCGGCGTGGACGAGAGGCTCATTACAGCCAAGAGCGATCCCGTATTCGGTGCCGTTTATAAGCTGGTGGCCGTTCACAAGGACAAGGCATGCTGTCCCAAAATCAAGGTATCCGAAACCTTTGAAAAGATCACCAATCCGGGATGTAAGCGGCTCTGGCATGTCTACGATGATAAGGGAAATTCCATTGTCGACCTTCTGACACTCGCGGACGAAACACCTGATTTCAGCTGCGAATACCCGTATATTGACCCGGAAAAGCCATGGAAATAGCGTTCTTTTTTCAATCATACGATCCGCGAGCTGCAGGAAAGTGTGATGCAAAACGGAAAAAGGGTGAAGCCGTCTCCGCCATTGGAAGAAATCCGGGCATATGTAAAAAGACAGCTTTACGAGGAGGTATGGCAGGAGGAGCAGCGATTTGAAAATCCCCACCATCACTTTCTGGATATGAGCCCTGCCTATTATGAAATGAAAATGGGCCTTTTGAAGCAGACGAGATATGAACGCGGCCATAGCCGGGAAGCAAATCACATCATATGGATATAGAAACTCCATGAAGATCGTTTTATATGACGATATGAAGAACGATGGCTTTTCATGTCTCGTCTGCGGAAGAAAAACAAGAGTTAAAATTCGGGAAGATATGGTACTGAAATCGGTGTGTCTCAGGCCGCAGTACATAAAAAAATAGCGTATCTTGAAAAAGTTGAAAGAGATGATTGGCTAATAGAATGGGTCTCCCGTGAAGTAAACACGGGAAACACATTCTATAAGAAGCATCATGCATGAGTGCAGTTGATTTATGGAACAACGAAAGCAAGCTTTCCCTGATACAGATGGGCAAGCGAAAGGAGCTTATTTTCGCAAAAGCTGCTCCAGCGCCGGAACCTGTAAGATTTTGATTCCGTGCGATGCGACTTGAATCATTCCCTTCTCTTCCAGTTTTTTTAGTTCCCGATACAGGGATGGCCGCGACACATTCATCATGAGAGCCCACTTACTCATTGAGTCGGGAATCGGGATCGTTTCCTGATTGCTTTGCAGAGATTCTGATAAAAGATAGAATGCAATTTTCTGGTCGATCCCATGATAAGATAAAAGCTCCAGCCGCTGCTGCAGCATATAAGTGATAGAGGAAATCTCTGACAGGGTGTTTTCGACCAGTCTCGGATCGCTTTGAATCAGTCGAAGGTAGTCCGCGCGACGAAGCAACAGGACAGTTGTTTCCTCCAATGTAACGACGCCAAAAGGATACTTCCGCTGAGCCGAAAGTGCGGCTGCAGGGCCGATGATATCCCCTGCTGTACGGACCGTTACGTTAATTTGATTCCCATTCGGAAAAAGCTTATAGGACTGAACCTTTCCTTTCAAGATTACACCGACGTGATTTGCCTTTTCCATAGGACAAAAAACAGTTTCTTCTTTTTTATAATAATTGATCTTGTAAGGGATTTTTTCCAGCAGATTTTCGATTTGCTTTATGGACACTCCTTGAAACAGCCAGCTTTTTTTAAGAAGATCGAATTGCATAAAATACCCCTCCTGTTTATTTTTAGTATACTTCAATCACTCCTTATGATTTGTATCTATGGATACAGATTTCTTGGAGAGACACCCTTATAATACAACAGAAAAGATGAAAAGCAAAGGAGGGCTGACCATGAAGATAAGAACCTTTTCCCTGGCGAAGGAGAATCCGCCCATCCCCGGCTGCACCGTTTCCGGCGAGGTAATGCGAAACGCTTTCGTGTTCTCCCTGGCAAAGGGCACGGACATCAGTCCGGAGAGCTACCCCGTGGGCAGGCTGTGGCTGGCGACGCAGGGGGAAATGACGGTCCTCACAGAGGAAAACCGGCCCTTCCACGCAGGGGATCTCTATGTGACGCCTGTCGGCATCCCTGTCGGCATCCAGGCCGACAGCGATAGTGTGTATACGGAAATTCTGCTGGGAAAGGAGACAAATATGAATCCCATTTTGAAGGACGGCGAGGTGTTCGCCCTGAAGGACCTGACGCCCTATCAGGAGGGCAAGATCGTAAACATGGACCTGATCCGTGACCCGAAGCTGAAGCTTGTAGTCATGGCCTTTGACGAGGGCACGGGGCTTACGGAGCACGCCGCTCCCGGCGAGGCGCTGATCTTTGCCCTGGACGGAAAGGGCGTCATCGGCTATGAGGGGAAGGAGTATCCCATCAAGGCCGGCGAGAACTTCAAATTCGCCAAGAACGGCGCGCATTATGTGAAAGCGGATGGGCGTTTCAAGATGGCCCTGCTGCTGACGCTGGATTAAAGGAGGCACGATATGAGAAAACACGTCAAGGGCAACGTGAGCTGGGTGGGCTATATCGACTGGGAGTTGGAGTGGTTCCACGGCGAGGATTACTCCATCAAGAACGGCTCCAGCCAGAATGCCTACCTCATCGAG
>CACYDX010000256.1 GCA_902773255.1 Oscillospiraceae bacterium | reverse complement strand
TGTCCGGCCAGACGTGCATGCCGAAGATGGCATCAACGCCTTCAAGCGCTCCCCTTTCCACATATTCCTCTGATTTTCTGCCGATCTCCTCACCCATCTGGAATATGAGCTTTACAGTCCCGCAGAGTTCGTCTTTCCTATCCCAGAGTATGCGCGCTGCGCCCAGTAGCATCGCCGTATGACAGTCATGACCGCAGGCATGCATTACACCTTCATATACAGAACTGAACGACAGTCCCGTATTCTCCTGAATAGGCAGCGCATCGATATCCGCGCGAAGCATTATGGTTTTCCCGGGCTTTCCGCCTTCGATCACTCCTATGCATCCTGTAATATCATCATAGCGTATCACGGGTATGCCGATCTCAGAAAGGACCTTTATTATAAAACCGGTAGTCTCTTTTTCACAGCAGCTGAGCTCGGGATGCATGTGCAGATGGCGGCGCATTTCGATTATACTGCTCTCCAGTTCAATGGCAGCCTGATGTATATCCGTCATTGCGCATCACCTCCGTATCTGCTGAGATAATCCTCGGCAAACTGAGCGTACTGTGCAGATCCTATCGGAAGGATATCCTCATTTATGATGAATCTTTCATTATGGACAGGATAGATGTATCCGCCAGCCTCGTCATAGCAACCGAGGAAAATGAACAGGGATGATGGGATCTTCTCCATCAGGAACGAGAAATCCTCGCTTCCCATGGACTGCACCGTTGGCCGAAGTATATCAACGCCGTAAAGCTTAACAGCCGATTGCCTTGCGATATCGTTCAGTTCAAGATCGCTGTTGCAAACGCTCGGTTCGATGTAATCATAATCGAGTTCCGCTGTGCATCCGGAGATGGCAGCGGCATTGTTCATGACCGTCCTGATCTCCTGCTCGACCTTTGCCCGCACTTCAGGACTGTAGGTACGGACTGTTCCCTCCATTACCGCCTGATCGGTGATAATATTGAACTGGGTGCCGGCGCGTATGGAGCCGACAGTTACTACCAGCGGCTCAAGAGGAGTGGTCATGCGGCTGACTATCGTCTGAATCCCGAGGATTATGCTGCTCGCAGCAACTATTGCATCGCAGCTTTCCTGCGGTCTGGCGCCGTGCGCGGAACGGCCGTGGACTGTGAGTTTGAAATTGTCGCAGCTGGCCATGAGGTTTCCGTCCTGGATGCAGAGATGGCCTGAAGCTACTGTAGGCCATACATGCATCCCCAATGCGGCATCAACATCATCGAGATACCCGCGCTCCCAGTAGTAGTGCGATCCGTAAAAAGCCTCCTCGCCCG
The DNA here is from genome assembly GCA_902773255.1 of Oscillospiraceae bacterium. Lineage (GTDB taxonomy): Bacteria > Bacillota > Clostridia > Oscillospirales > Oscillospiraceae > Limivicinus. The sequence continues at coordinate 23,027 of CACYDX010000256.1, read as the reverse complement.
CCTGAAACAGCAGTTTAACCGTGCCTTTGAGCGCCTCTCTGTTCTCCTGCAGCATTTTGGCCGCTCCGAGCAGCATGGAGGCATGGCAGTCGTGACCGCAGGCATGCATAACGCCTTCATGGATGCTCTCGAAAGGAACTCCACTGTTTTCACATATAGGCAGAGCATCTATATCCGCCCTGAGCATCACAGTGCGTCCGGGTGTTGTGCCTCTGATGACACCGATACAGCCTGTGTAGTCCGGGAATGTGATCACTTCTATCCCGAGCGCCCTGAGCTCATCGGCTATATAGTTTGTGGTCTCAGTCTCCTTATAGGAAAGCTCGGCATGACGGTGCAGAAAATGGCGGTGTTCCGTTATATATTCCTTAAGTTCTTCCGCCCTGACGGCATAGTCCATATCCGTCTCCTTTCTGACAAAGGCGGCCCGAATTTATTGAAAATCCGGGCCGCTGTCGCTGTTAAGTTATGATCTTCAGATCGGAGATCACAGATAGATGCCGCCGCCGGGTCCGAGAGGAATATTGAAGACGACCCAGAGTATTACCTGGATAATCCACAGGATCATGAATGTGACCGAGAACGGAAGCATATTAGCTATGATAGTGCCAAGTCCGACATTCTTATCATATTTACGCGCAAAGCCGAGAACGACCGGCATGTATGTGAACAGAGGAGAAAGCGGGTTGGTGATGGAGTCGCCTATACGGTAAACGACCTGTGTGATAGCGGGGTCGTAACCCATGAGCATCATCATCGGGACGAAAACAGGAGCAAGGATGGCCCACTTTGCGGAAGCGGATCCGATGAAGATGTTCACTATGCAGGAGACTATGATAAGGCCGATCATAAGAGGAACACCTGTGAATCCGATGGCCTTGAGTCCGTTCGCGCCGGCAATTGCGAGGATCGTGCCGAGCTTGGATACGGAGAAGAAATTGGTGAATATGGAAATAAAGAAGCACATGAAAACGTAGTTGCCCATCTCGGAGAAGCCCTGAGAGATATCGGCCCATACGTCTTTATCGCATTTATACTTGCCGATGGAAACACCGTAGCAGATACCCGGGATCAGCAGAGCCAGTGTAACGGTCCATACTATGCCCTTGGTAAAGGGAGCGGCTGAGTTAGTGAGAGAGCCTGTCTCATCAGCCAGAACACCCGTGAAGCAGAGCACGAGTAACACAACGAGGAAGATAAGGAATCCTATGCCTGCAGCTCTGAGTGCCTTTTTCTGCTCGGGCGTGATGATAGCGGCGTTCTCGTCAAAATCATGTGCTGCGAGTTCTTCCTTGCTTATCGGGAAACGGGGCACCATTACCTTCTCAACGAGCAGAGTACCGCCAAGAGTTAGGATGATGCAGGATACGATGAGGAAGTACCAGTTGATGGCGATCGACTGACCGTAATTCGGGTCGATCATGCGGGCGGCATTCTCGGTGAAGCCGTATGCAAGAGCATCGGAAAGGCCGAGCATGACGTTGGCGCAGAAGCCTGCTGCGACTGAAGCAAATCCGGTATAGATACCGAGCAGCGGATGACGTCCGATCGACATGAACAGGATAGCGGCAAGCGGCGGGAGAACGATGAATCCCGCATCACCTGCAACGTTCAGGTTGATGCCGAGGAAGATGACCACCATGGTAACGACCCAGCCCTTGGATTTGCCCAGGAAGCGCTCCATGAGTGCTACGAGAAATCCGCTCTTCTCAGCCGCGGTGGAGCCTATAACGGCAACGAGCACCATGCCGAGAGGTGCGAAACCGGAGAAGTTCGTAATCACGTTGGACCACAGATACTGGATGCCCCAGATGGAGAAGAGGTTTACGGGAGTGACCGCTTCACCGTTTGCGGGGTTGACCACGCTGACGTGCAGAGCGCTGCACAGCCATGAGATCAAAACAACAATGATGGCGAGATAAAGGAAGAGCGTTATAGGATCGGGGAGCTTGTTGCCGGCACGCTCGATAGAGTCGAGCATTCGGTCCAGACGGCTCTTTTTTACCGCCACGGCAGCTTCAGGAGCTTCAGGAACTTCCGGAGCTTCCGGCTTTTCGGGAATGTCTGCCATATTCTGTCCTCTCTTTCTTGCCCCGCTGAAAAGCTCAGGTCATCAGCAGGACTTTGATACATTAAATAGCTATCATGCTAAATAATGTGGTATTTTATCACATGGTCAATTATTATTCAAGAGAATTACAAATATTTGAAATATATTATTATAATATTTTTTAACTATATAACTATTTTTTCGTATACCTGAAAACAGCACCGCCGGCCAAATGACCGGCGGTGCTGTTTTTTCTTTAAATATTACTCGGCTGATCCGGCTGCGGCTGCTTCAATTACTGTCGCCGTTTCTTCAGCTTCGGCAACAACATCGGGAACAGCCTCTTCAACAGCTTCAACGGCTTCTTCGACTTCGCCGTTCTTCTCTCCCGTCTCTGTTATCTCAAACACAACTTCATCCTCCTTGGATTCTTCGGCAGCAGGAGCTTCTGCAGGTGCCGGCTCTGAAAGAGCGCGGATGGAAAGGGATATCTTCTGCTTTTCTTCATCAACGGCTGTGATCTTTGCCTCCACCTCATCACCGACGGAGAGGACTTCGGAGGGCTTCTCAATGCGGCGGTTTGCGATCTGGGAGATATGGATAAGTCCGTCAACTCCGGGCACCACTTCTGCAAATGCGCCAAAGTCCATAAGCTTGACTATCTTCACCTTCGCAACATCGCCGACTTTATATGTGTTCATAAAGATCTTCCAGGGATCTGCATCGGGATCCTTATAACCGAGAGAGATCTTTCTCTTATCCTTATCGAAGCTGATAACATAGACCTCTATCTCATCGCCCACGGAGACAACTTCGGAAGGCTGACGGACCCTGCCCCAGCTGAGTTCAGAGACATGGACCATTCCGTCTACTCCCCCGATATCGACGAAAGCGCCGTAACCGGTGAGTGATTTGACCACTCCCTTGAACTTCTTTCCGACTTCGATCTCATCCCAGAACTTCTCGAGCTGAGCTCTGCGGTCGGCCTGAGCAGCACGGCGGATAGACCCGACAACGCGTTTTCTCGCCTTGTTAACTTCAGTGATCTTGAGTTTTACAGCCTGCTTGAGTAGCTGGGCAAGCTCGGCATCCTTGGGAAGATTGGTCTGTGAAGCGGGGACGAAAACACGGATTCCCTTAATATTGACTACAATGCCGCCCTTGTTCTCTTCCGTGACAACTCCTTCAAGCACCTGACCGTTCTCAACAGCTTCTTCAAGATCGCTCCATATCCTGGTTGCATCAAGACGCTTCTTGGAGATCTGCGCAGTGCCTTCAACATCGTTGACTCTGACAACAACGCCTTCCACCTCATCACCGACTTTAAGTACATCCTCCACCTTCTCACCGGCATCGGTGAATTCGGAAGTTGGGATGAATCCTGAATACTTGGCTCCGAGATCAACGCTGACCTCGGTACCGCTGATCGCGGCAACGATACCTTTTACCTTATCTCCGTTATATATAGGCTTGAGAGTCTCCTCCAGCATTTCATCGAAGGACAATTCTTTCTCAGCAGCGGGTTTTTCCTCAATTATGGTCTCACCATTAACGATCTCGTCACTCATTTTGTTTATTACCTCCTTAATTATCCACGAAGGAGTAGATGCTCCTGCCGTTACACCGACAGTCTTCGCGCCGCTCAGTCCTTTCATATCGAGTTCATCTGCGTTTGCAATAAAACGTACATCTGAACAGATTCTGCGGCATATCTCCGCAAGATGTATGCTGTTTGCGCTGTGTTTTCCGCCTATAACTATAACAGCATCGCATTCGGTCGCTATTTTTTCTGCTTCTCCCTGCCTTGTGGACGTAGCAACACATATTGTATCAAATATTTTCACATTTGTACACATATTTTTTATGATATCACAGCATTCGGTATAATTATCCCTTGTTTGCGTCGTCTGAGATACCACACATATGTTTCTCTCTCCAAGTGCAGGAACAATGCCAAAAAGTGCACTTTTCGTCTCCTCCGGATCCTCTGCAATTATACAGTCTGAGCAGTAACCTGAAATAGCCTCGACCTCGGGATGGTTCTTCATCCCGATTATGATAACAAGATCACCCTCAGCAGAAGCCTTCGTTACTATCTTATGTATCAGCTTCACCTTAGGGCAGGTCGCGTCAATTACTTCAGCGCCGACTGCATTCAGGGCAGAGTATATCTCCGGAGGCACGCCGTGCGCCCTTATTATAACGCGCTCCCCCTCTTTTACTTCGCCGACTTCACTCAGCACTCTCAGGCCTTTATGTTCAAGAAAGGAGATCACATCGCCGTTATGGATGAGAGGTCCGAAGCTTGCGCAATGTCCGTATTCAGTTACAGTCTTTTCCGCTATCTCAACGGAGCGCTTTACACCGAAGCAGAAGCCTGCGCTTTCGGCAACGATGATCTTTTCCGGGGAAACAGCCATATCAATTCAGATCCAGTCTTTCTTCAATTATAGATGAAAGCACAGCGATCGTACCGTCGATATCGAGTTCGCTGGTATCCACTATAACTGCATCGTCGGCGGGTTTGAGCGGAGCTATGTCTCTGTTGCTGTCCTGCTGATCCCTGTATTCGATCTCCCTGAGGACTTTTTCATAATCCTCGTTAATACCTTTCTCCATCAGCTGAAGGAGCCTCCTGCGCGCTCTTTCGGCGCTGCTGGCAGTAAGGAATATCTTTACATCGGCATCCGGAAGAACAACAGTGCCTATATCTCTTCCATCCATTATAACATTATTTGTTCTTGCCATGGATCTCTGCATTTCAAGCAGAAATGCCCTTACCGCAGGAAGAGCAGACACATCCGAAGCGCAGATGGATATCTCCGGAAGCCTTATATCCGAAGATACGTCTTCTCCGTCCAGATACATTCTCTGCTCGCCCTGCCCGTCATATTTCATCTCTATATTCAGTTCGGGCAGTATCTTTGAGACAGCAGCCTCGTCGGAACAGCTTATGCCGCGCCTGTGGGCAGCAAGGCCGACGGTTCTGTATATCGCTCCGGTATCAACATAGATAAAGCTGTATTTTGCGGCTATCGCTTTTGCCATGGAGCTCTTTCCGGCTCCGGAAGGGCCGTCGATCGCAATTGAACAGTATGCCATAAAGCACCTCCAGATATATTATTTCTCTATTCAACGGACATGCCTGCCATGTGTCCGGTTGACCATGCTATCTGCAGATTGAAGCCTCCCGTGTAGGCGTCAACATCTATAATCTCGCCTGCAAAATACAGGCCTTTCACCAGTTTTGACCTCATGGAACGAGGGTCAATCTCCTTTACATCCACTCCACCTGAAGTGACTATCGCCTCATCTATGGGTCGCGTGCCGGAGACGGAGACAGGAAATCTTTTGAAAAGATCCAGCAGCTTTTCCCTCTGCTCCCTGGTCACAGAATTCACTTTCGTATCCTCAGGGATCCCTGAAAGGTCAATAAGCACAGGGATCATGGAACTTGCAGCAAGATCGGACAGGGCATTTTTAATCTCCCTGTTTGAATATTTCTGAAAATCCCTCAGTATTCTGGCATCGAGTTTTTTTTCATCAAGCGCGGGTTTCAGATCTATCTCGAGCCTGTAATCCGCCTTCCCGAAATTCCTCATGTGCGCACTGGCGCTCAGTATCACTGGGCCGGAAACACCGAAATGCGTAAAGAGCATCTCTCCGAAATCACTGTAAATGGCTTTATTGTCCTCATATACCGTGAGCGAGATATTCCTCAGAGAAAAGCCCTGCATCTCAGCACACCAGGGATCATCGCTCTCGAGCGGCACGAGCGAAGGCCTGCAGGGGTTCACGGTATGCCCCGCTTTGGCGGCAAATCTGTGCCCGTCGCCGGTGGAACCGGTGAGCGGATAAGAAAGTCCGCCTGTACACAAAGCCGCATTCCGGCAGCTTATGCTGCTTTCAGCTATTTCAACTCCGCATACTGCATTATTTTCAATGCAAAGCTTCTTCACTTTGCCTCTTATGAAATCAACGCCGCTGTTTCTGCAGAGCCTGGTCATCGTATCTGCAACGTCGTTCGCGTTATCCGACATGGGGAATACTCTCGCCCCCCGCTCGGTCTTCAAAGTGAGCCCGTTCTCCTCAAAGAAGGTCATCACAGCCGACGGCGGGAAAGCGTTGATACAGCTGTAAAGGAACTTGCCGTTCCGCGGCACATTCTCAAGGAACTTCTTTATGTCGCAGTCATTCGTCAGATTGCATCTGCCCTTGCCTGTTATCCGCAGCTTTCTGCCCGGATATCTGTTCTGATCTATTATGACTACTCTCAGACCGCGCTGCGCAGCAGTATATGCGCACATCATCCCTGCCGGCCCTGCACCGATCACCGCAAGGTCAAAAGAATCATATCTCTCCATATCAGGTATCTTCCCTGCAGACAGAATCGATCTCTTCCTGAGTCAGAAATCTCCAGTGGCCTGTTTTTAGATCTCCAAGCTCAAGATTTCCTTCTCTTATTCTTTTCAGGTCATTCACTTTCAGTCCTGCAAAAGAACACAGCTTTCTCACTTCTCGGTTTTTCCCCTCGCCTATGGTAACAATGATCGTGGCATTCCGCCCGGAAGAAGCCGCAAGCTTCACTTCCTTCGCCTTTACGGCAGTTCCGTCTATGTTGATAGTTCCGCGCATAATCCCAACAGCCGCGGTAATATCCTCACCTGTGACCCTCACTTCGTATGTCTTCAGTACATTGTTTGAAGGATGCATCATGCGATTTGCAAAATCACCGTCATTGGTCATGATGAGAAGACCCTCTGAATTAAGATCAAGCCTTCCGACGGGATAAAGCCTCATGCCTGTATCTTCAACAAGCATCGAAACGTTCTTTCTGCCCTTCTCATCACTCATGGTTGTAACATAGCCCTTCGGCTTGTTGAGCATTACATATGTCTTTTCAACAAGCGTGTTCAGGGGCTTTCCGTCCACCATAACAGCATCACACGCTGGATCGGCCTTTTCACCTATAATCGCAGTGCGGCCGTTGACTGTCACTCTGCCTTCAGCTATGAGCTTCTCCGCGGCCCTTCTCGACATGAGGCCGGACTCTGCTATCAGCTTCTGGATCCTTTCCGGCATCTCCTACCTCCGGACTTTCAGAATTTTTATAAGCACTGTCACATATCAGGACAGTGCTTATAGCGGTTTATATATTATGGTCGCTTATCGCTCAGTTTTCCTTATTCTTGGCAATGAATGCGTCAACTCTGTCCATCACCTGCGGAACAAGATCGATTATCCTGTCCACGGTATTGCTGGCGGGAGGTGTGACATTGACCATTCTCACAACGCCGTCCTTGATCACGAGAAAGCCGAAAGGCTCAATCTTAACGCCGGTGGCATTGCCGCCGCCGTAGGGTCTTTCTTCGTTTGCTCTTTTGTTGCCGAACTCAACGCCGCCGCCACCGAAGCCTACACTGATCTTGGAGATGGGAACGAGAGTTATTCCGTCCGGAGTAACGATGGGATCACCCACGACAGTATCGACCTTAAGTATATTCTTTACGTTCTCCATTGTGGATCTCATCATCTCGCCGATAGGATTATTCTTTTCCATTTTTATAGTATCCTTTCATATGGTTAAATTTAATTATGTTTCAGCCGGCGCTTCTTCAGCCGGTGCTTCGTCGGTTTTGCGTGCGAATCTGGCTTTTATCTTCTCCAAGAGCTGCCGCGATTTGCTCTTTATGATCACCCATGCAGCTCCGAAAAGTATAGTGTTGGCCACAGCGAAGAGAGTTCCAATGCGGATGTGGAAACCCAATCCGAACTCGATGAAGGTCTTCTCCTCAGCAAAATTAATGTCCGTATACACATCCGTATCACGGCATTTGAACTTTCTGCTGCACATCGGTGCAAGCGCACAGAGCGTGGCGTTTATCTTGCCGAAGGTGACCGTGCTCTTATACGGATCTTTTGCCCCTGCCGCAATATAATGGAGCAGGAATCTGTCCACCCAGATGCGGAATTTGCCCAGTCCCTTGAAAACTTTCTTCACGAGCTCGAGCAGGTCGTCGATCGTAAGTCCAAGGGGCAGTCCCTTCTTTTTGCCGCTTTCCTCTTCCTTTTTCTGTTCTTGATCAGAATCCTCTTCCTTTTTGGGCTTCTTCGGTTTCTTTTCCTTTTTCGGCTTTTTCTCTTTCTTAGGTTTCTTCTCCCTGCCTTCCTCCTTGGGAAGCAGCTGGATGAAGAGTCCCAAAACCTTGGCCGAAAGACTGAGCTGACCGTTCGCGTATCCTATGTCCGCACCGACCGGGATCATCAGTATCAGAAAAATGACAAAGGCTATGATACCGATCACTATCAACGCAGTCAAAAACATCACCCCTTTCCGAGGGAATATATCAAACAGATAATTCGCTTATGCTTATCTGATCCTTATCTACCGTTGAGCGGAGCTCCTCCACTCTCTGCCTGAGTTTCTCCGTACCTTCGCCGTCTTCCATGTCAGGCAGGCGGGGCAGTTCTTCCAGAGAAGAGAGCCCGGTATTTCTGAGGAACGCCTCAGTTGTTATGAAGAGAGAAGGCCTTCCCGGAGCATCGAGCTTTCCGCTGACTTCTATCAGTCCGCGCTCAAGGAGCACACCAACTGTATATGAACTGTCGACTCCGCGCATCTGGTCTATATATGCTCTCGTCACCGGCTGATAATATGCAACTATGGCAAGCACTTCAAGCGCAGGCTTGGTAAGAGCCGGCCTTTTTCTTTCATCCAAAGTCCTTATTATATGCCGGGCATATTCCGGAGCTGAGCAAAGCTGCAGTCTGTCCTCAAGAAACAGAAGTCTTATCCCTCTGCCGGCAGAAGCGAGTTCCTCTTCAAGCTCCTTTGCGGCGCTGATTATCTCATCCTCCTCACATCCGAAAGCGAGAGACAGTCGGCCGACAGACACGCTGTCGCCCGAAGCGAAAAGGACCGCTTCAATTGCTGATTTCAAATCATCCATATATCACTCTGAGATCTTTTCAAGTATATCTTCTATGTCGCCGTCTATAAGCGAAACGATATATTCACCGCCATCGTCAGATACGGATATTCTTCCGAAACTGCACAGTTCAAGTATTGAGAGAAATGCAGCTACTATTTCCGTTCTGCTCGTGCATTCGCTGAAAATGGCTCCAAAGCTGGCAGGCCCGCTGCGGAGAATTCTTACTATGCTTCTGCTCTTCTCCCTTACGCTGAAAAGCACCCTTTTAGGGTACTGTGGACGGATCCTGTTGTCTTCAGGCCTTTTTGCATTGTCCCTGAGAAATACCGAAAGCAACGCCGAGAGCAGTCCGACCTCAGTTATCTCATAATCCGCAGTCCCTACTCCTTCATGAGCGGGTTCGGGGCCTTTTGTATATGACAGCAAGCCTTTTTGAATGCGGCATTCAATCTCCGGAACGACCTTCTTCACCGATTCAAAATAGTCCTTCGCCTGCAGCTTAACGAGTGAATCTATCAGAGCATCGAGCTCGGAGATCTCGGACTTATCCCCGAAGAGCATCATCTTGGTCTTTATCATAAGGAGATATGAAGCCATCCTTACGAATTCGCTCGCTATCTCGAGATCCATCTTCTGCATCCTGTCGAGATATTCGAGGTACTGGTCGGTAATATCGGAAATCCTGATATCCCTTATCTCTATCTTGTTCTTCCTCAACAGTTCGAGGATCAGGGTAAGCGGTCCATCAAAATCTTCAGTTGTATCCTCACCTTTGATCAGAGATCCCAGATGAAAATTCAGTACGTTTTCTTCCATGGCAGTTTCATATCACAGTTTTTAACATTCTACCAAAACAGCATGCAAAAAACAAGAGCAGAGCGAATAATTCGCCCTGCTCAGCAAGTAATCAGCAAGCTGATTCTATAAACGATATAAGCGCTTCCCTGCCATATCCCATCTCCGCGGAAAAAGGAATGAGCGGGATGTCTTCGGCAATTTCGAGAAACTCTCTTATTGCGGAAACATTGCTTTCTATCATGCTTTTTTTGAGCTTGTCAGTCTTGTTAGCCACCACAGCGAAGCGGCATCCTGCAGACATCATCCACTCAGCCATCATTTTATCGTCCTTTGTTGGCTGATGCCTTGCATCAACGATAAGCACTGCGGCATCTATCTCCTCGCCGGCAAAGAATGATTCCATCAGGTCGGACCATCTCATCTTTTCAGCAGCTGAAACTTTGGCATATCCGTATCCCGGAAGGTCTATGAGATACAGCTTTTCATCAACGAGAAAGTAGTTTATATGGACAGTCTTGCCGGGCTCTGAGCTTACTCTTGCAATGTTTTTCCGATTCAGCAGCCTGTTTATGACCGAGGATTTCCCCACATTCGACCTTCCCGCGAAAACAACCCTGCATCTGCTGTCATGGATGAACTGGCTTTTATCCGCGGCGGACAGTACAAAGTCAGCCTTGTTGAAGTTTATCGAAGCCATAGCTAAATGTCGTTACTGCCTGACGGAGTCAAGGATGCGCTTCTGGATCTGGCTCTGCGGCAGTCCGTTTTCGACAGGCAATGGAATAAGTGCAGTGTCTGCAGCCTCGTCTATCACGGATACAGGTATGAATTCCAGCGACTTTCTGACAGTCTGGTCAATCTCCTCAAGGTCCGTGAGGTTGTCCTTGGGTATGATCACCGTCTTTATGCCGTTTCTCAGTGCGGCCATGGTCTTTTCCTTAAGCCCGCCTATCGGGAGCACCCTGCCTCTCAGGGTTATCTCACCCGTCATGGCTACGTCGTGTCTCACTTTCATTCCGGATAGAGCGGAAATAAGAGCGATACACACCGTTATTCCTGCAGAAGGCCCGTCCTTCGGCACTGCTCCCTCCGGGAAGTGGATATGTATATCCATGGTCTTGTAAAAGTCCGGGGCAATACCGAACTGCTTTACCCGGCTTCTGATGACCGTTACTGCCGCGGAAACAGATTCTTTCATTACATCTCCCAGATTTCCGGTCATCTCTATCTTGCCGCTGCCGTCTACAACGGATACTTCAACATCGAGCGTCTCACCGCCCACAGATGTATAGGCAAGACCTCTTACGAGACCCACCTCATCCATTCTTAAGAGACTGTCCTGCTTATATTTCTCAGGGCCTATAAGCTTTTCGAGCTTTGAAGGAACTACCGATAATGCGGCATATTCCCCGGATGCTATGCCTGTGGCCGCTTTACGGCAGATATGGGCAATCTCACGCTCAAGTATCCTAACGCCGGATTCCCTTGTATAGGAGACTATCAGCTTTCTCAGCGCGTCATCGGATATCTTAAGCGTTTTCCCGTTAAGACCGTGCTTTTTCCTCTGTTTGGGCACGAGGTGTCTCTTTGCTATCTGCAGCTTTTCCTCATCGGTATAGCTGGACATCTCTATGACTTCCATCCTGTCGAGCAGTGCTCTTGGGATGGTGTCGGTAGTATTGGCTGTGGTAATGAAAAATATCTCCGAAAGATCGAAGGGAATCTCGAGGAAATTATCCCTGAAGGTGCTGTTTTGCTCACCATCGAGCGCCTCAAGCAGCGCCGCAGAGGGATCGCCCCTGTAATCAGAGCCGAGCTTGTCTATCTCATCGAGCACCATGAGCGGGTTGCAGCTGCCGGACTGTATAACGCCGTTAATGATCCTGCCCGGCATTGCACCTATATAGGTCTTGCGGTGTCCGCGAATCTCAGCTTCATCATGCACGCCGCCCAGAGCTATTCTCACAAGCTTTCTGTTAGTTGCACGGGCGATGCTCATGGCAACACTGGTTTTACCTGTGCCCGGAGGGCCGACAAGACACAGCAGTCCGCCCTTTACATCGGGTGAAAGCTGCTTTACTGCCAGGTATTCAATTACCCTTTCCTTCACTTTATCAAGACCGTAGTGGTCGTTATCGAGGATCTTTCTTGCCTTTTCGATATCTATGGTCTCATCTGTCTTCACTCCCCAGGGGATCTCAAGGCAGATGTCCAGATATGACCTGATGACCGAAGCCTCGGAAGAACCGAACGGCTGCTTGGAAAGATGGTTTACTTCCTTCAGCAGCTTTTCACGTATCTCGTCGCTTACGGGAAGGGCATTGATCTTCTCTCTGTATTCGTCTATGTCATCCAGAGAATCCTCGCCAAGTTCGCTCTTTATCACTTTCAGCTCCTCATGGAGGAAATACTCGCGCTGGTTCCTGTTTATCTCCTCCTGCGTTGCCTCATTGAGCTCTTTTTCTATTGACAGGATGTTCAGTTCATTGTTGAGCATCCTGGCAAGCATGACGAGCCTCTTAGAAGGGCTCAGCTCTTCAAGGAGCTGCTGTTTGTCCTCTCCGGAAAGGCGTATGTTCTGGGCTATGAAATAAGAAATGTGGGAAGGATCCGGATTTGCGACCACATCGAGGATGTGCTCGGGCATCATTTCCGAATTGAAATGGATATATTCCTCAAAAAGTGATAGGGCATTTCTAACGAGCGCTTCCATCCTGTTGGCACTCACACGCTCCTTTTTATCAGGAAGCGCTTTGATAACGGCCGTGTAACCTTCTTCCCCGGTCTCTATCCTGGTCGCTTCAGCCCGGTAAAGCCCTTCCACCATCACTCTGCATCCGCTGCCGCGCGGGATCCTGAGCTGCTGACGCACTCTGCATACAACGCCGACATGGTATATGCCGCTTTCCTCGGGCACATCATCAGAAATATTTATCTGCGAAGCGAGAAATATCAGGCGCTCGCTGTTAACAGCGTTGTTCAGTGCCGTGACGGATGCCGTTCTCTCCACCTCGAATGTGAGGAGCATCCCGGGATATATGGTTAGTCCTCTGAGCGGTATCAGCGGCAGAGAGAACAGATTGTTTATAATGTTTTCCATGTTATTCTCCTGTGAAAACCACTGTACAAAAACTGGTCATGCGGAGGTCTCCGCCTCGTTCCTGCGGCGGATATCAGGAACTATCTCACCTGTTTCCTCATCCTTCTTAATAACTACCGATTCTATGGAAGGATCGGACGGGACCGAATACATAAGGTCCATCATCAGATTCTCCATAACGCTGCGCAATCCTCTGGCTCCGATATTCATACTGATCGCCTTGTCGGCCACGGCTTCGAGAGCCGGCGCTTCGAAGCTGAGATCAACGTTATCGAAGGACATGAGCCTGGTATACTGTCTTGTAATGGCGTTCTTAGGCTCCGTAAGGATCCTCACAAGATCGTCCCTGCTGAGTGCATCAAGAGAAGCAACTACCGGCAGTCTTCCTATCAGTTCGGGGATGAGTCCGAACTTCAGCAGGTCATGCTGCTGGACAAAAGAGAATATATTCGTGTCCTTGTCTCTCTTGCTCTGTATGTTTGCCCCAAAGCCCATCGTCTTGTCGTTCATCCTCTTCTCTATTATCTTTTCCAGCCCGTCAAACGCCCCTCCGCAGATAAAGAGGATGTTTGTAGTGTCAACGTGGATGAACTCCTGCTGGGGATGCTTCCTGCCCCCCTGGGGAGGAACATTGGCGACCGTGCCTTCCAGAAGTTTCAGCAACGCCTGCTGGACTCCCTCGCCGGAGACATCTCTCGTTATCGAAGTGTTTTCGCTCTTTCTTGAGATCTTATCGATCTCGTCGATATAGATTATGCCTTTCTGCGCTCTCTCAACATCGAAATCCGCAGCCTGAAGCAACTTTAGGATCACATTTTCAACGTCCTCGCCAACGTAGCCGGCCTCAGTTATGGTGGTGGCATCCGCAATGGCAAAGGGAACATCGAGCATCTTTGCAAGAGTCTGCGCAAAGAGCGTCTTTCCGCTGCCCGTCGGCCCTATAAGAAGGATGTTGCTCTTCTGGAGCTCAACATCATTAGAGGCGTGCAGGATTCGCTTATAGTGGTTATAGACTGCAACGGCCAGCACTTTTTTGGCATATTCCTGCCCGATGACATATTCATCGAGGGATGCCTTTATCATCTCCGGCTTCGGGAGCTTATCGAACACGAGCGGTGCTCCGTCGTGTCCGGCGGGGATCTGCTCAGGCAGATCTTCCACTATGGACATGCACATCCTGACGCATTCATCGCAGATATAGCTGCCGTTTCCGGCTATCAGCCGGTTGACAAGCGCCTGCGGTTTTCCACAGAATGAACATCTTATGCTTTTTCTGTCATCAGATCTCGCCATTTCAATTACCTCGTACTACAGCTGTAAAACAATGGAGGAACATTATTCGTCCCTCCATTGTATGATACGCTCACCGTTTATATATCACCTTGTCGATCAGGCCGTATGCCTTTGCCTCTTCGGCTGACATGAAGTTATCCCTCTCGCAGTCTCTCTCTATCACGGAAATGTCTTTTCCCGTGTTCTGAGCAAGGATGGCATTGAGCTTGTTCTTTATCTTCAGGATCTGTTCAGCCTGGATCTGGATATCGGTGCACTGGCCCTGACTTCCTCCCGAAGGCTGGTGGATCATGATCTCTGAATTCGGAAGCGCGATCCTTTTGCCTTTTGCGCCGGAGGAGAGCAGAAAGGCTCCCATGGATGCAGCCATGCCGATACAGATAGTGGAGACATCCGGCTTTATATACTGCATTGTGTCATATATCGCGAAGCCCGCGGTAACGCTTCCGCCGGGACTGTTGATATAAAACTGGATATCCTTGTCCGGATCCTGAGCCTCGAGGTAAAGCATCTGAGCTACCACAAGGCTTGCGGTGACGTCGTTTACTTCCTCGGAAAGCATTATAATGCGATCATTGAGCAGTCGGGAGAAAATATCGTATGAACGTTCGCCTCTGCTTGTCTGCTCAACTACATACGGGACAAGACTCATATTCTCAACTCCTTATAATGTTCGCCGCGAAGCCGCAATTACTCGGCAGTCTCTTCCTTGGCCTCAGCAGCCGGTTCTTCCTTTTTTTCTTCAGCTGCCTTTACGACAGCGCTATCCACCATGATATTGGTGGCCTTTTCCTTGCGGAGCTCGTTGTCGATGAAATCAGCGCCGAAGTACTGCTCGAGCTGCTCGGCAGTAACACCCATATTGGAGGAAACACGCTCGATGTACTCTTTTCTGTCTTCTTCTGTGATCTCAATATTCTCGGCCTTTACAACAGCCTCGAGGAGCAGGTCGGACTTGACCTGGAACTCGGCGCCCGGACGGAGAGAATTATTTACGGTGGCTTCATCGATTCCCATCATTTTGCACAGATCCTCGAAGGACATGTCTCTGTCCATCATGCCGAAATTAGCGGCATAGTTTCTGAGCATCTCCTCTTCCTTGGCTCTGATCATCACCTCGGGGACAACGACTGCCATGTTATCCACTGCCTTGCTGATCACTTCAGCCTTGAATGCGCTGTCTGCAGAATCCTTGCGTCTCTTCTCGATGGTCTTCTTAAGATCGGCCTTATACTCCTCAAGAGTATCAAACTCGGAAACATCCTTTGCAAACTCATCGTCCGCCTCGGGAAGCTCATTGACTGTGAGAGAGTTAAGCTTCACTTTGAATACAACTGATTTGCCTGCAAGGTCATCGACATAGTCCTCAGGGAAAGTTATATCGAGTTCCTTTTCCTCACCGATCTTCATGCCGACGATCTGCTCTTCGAAGCCGGGAACAAATGAATTTGAACCGAGTTCAAGGTCATGGCCTTTATCGGTGCCGCCGTCGAAGGGCACGCCATCAAGGAGGCCTTCATAGTCGATGTTTGCGGTGTCGCCCATCTGTGCTTCACGCTCAACGCTCACCTTGCGGGCGTTTCTGCGGCGCATGGAGTCGAGTTCGCTGTCAACGTCCTCATCGGTGACGGGGAGCTCATTGCGCTCTGCCTCAAGGCCTTTGTACTCTCCGAGAGTGACCTCGGGATAAAGGCTGCAGGAGAAGCTGAACTGAGCGGTACGCTCATCGGTAACGTTGAAATCAACAATGGAAGGAGCTCCGACCAGCTTGAGGTCCGCTTCCTTCACGCCAAATTCAAAAGCATCGGGAGCGATTATATCGAGAGCATCCTGATAGAACACCTCATGTCCGTACATTCCCTCGATAATGGCCTTGGGTGCCTTGCCCTTGCGGAATCCGGGGATATATATCTGACCCTTGTTTTTCAGATAAGCGGAATTGACGGCCTTCTCAAATTCGGCCTTATCCGTCTCAACCTGAAATACAACGGTATTGTCCTCTTTTTTTTCAACGTTTTTAAGTAACATTCTATGATTTCCTCCAAAAAAAGTCTGTAAACGCGCTTGAATATATTATCAGATTAAACTGACAAAATCAACAATATTTATGTATCAATTTGCGTATCAATCCGCAATTTTCAGCGGTTTGAAGCCGAGCCAGTCAGCGGATACCAGTCTGTATTCCGTGCCGCCGCTCCAGCCGTTGAATGCGGCCCTGCATGATGCGCCGTGGATGTGGCCGTAGCAACAGAGCCTCACATCGTATTCCTTCAGCATATCAGTTATTTCACGGCAGATATAGCTCTGAAAAAGCGGCGGGTAGTGGAGAAAAACCAGCTTATCAGCGTCACCCGCAGAATCGAGCGACCTTCTCAGTCTTCCTGCCTCGCGCAGTATCATCTTCCTGTCATGTGTGCTGCCGGTCTCCTCTTCAAAAAACCAGCCACGGGTGCCGCAGATGGCTTTATTGCCGTAAGTAAATGAATTATTGTTGAGGATGCTGATGGAATCAAAGCCGTTTCTCCTGAAGAAGGCATTCATTTTAGAGACCGTTGTCCACCAGTAATCATGATTTCCTTTCAATATGATCTTCCTTCCAGGAAGACTGTTGATGAATCTGAAATCATCCTCAGCTTCATCCAGTGACATGCCCCAACTCAGGTCGCCACAAAGCACGCTGACGTCATCATCGTTCAGCGCGCTGAATGATTCTTTAATTTTTCCGGTGTGATCCGTCCATTTGTCCCCGAAGATATCCATCGGCTTAGCGCCGGAAAGGGACAGGTGGAAATCTCCCACAGCGTAAAGCGCCATACCATTACCTATTCGAAAGCATTTTCTATGTGTTCTATCCGGGGTTTATCTCCCGAAGCATCGTATATCTCTATAACATCGAATCTGACAGGCAGGTCATAATCGTGCTTCATAAGATAATATTTTGCAGTAAGTATTATCTTTTCCTGTTTTTTTCTGTCTACGAACTCCCGTGCCTCAGCAAAACGGCTGCTTTTTCTCGACTTCACCTCGGCAAAAATGAGATACTCGCTGTCTGTGGCTATAATATCCGCTTCGCCAAAGCGACAGGAGAAGTTTCTCTCGAGTATCCTGCAGCCTTTGGAACGCAGATGCTCCGCAGCCGTGTCCTCTCCGAGGTTTCCGATCTCTCTTTTTTCCATCAGTGCATCTTCTTCAGAAAGCTCATCCTGTGGATCGGCGACGGTCCGAATTCCCGGAGCTTCTCATAATGGAGCTTCGTTCCGTAGCCCTTGTGCTTATCAAAGCAATAATGCGGATACTTTTCAGCCATCTCATACATGAACCTGTCACGCGAAACCTTTGCAAGGATAGATGCGGCCGCTATATCGGCGCATTTAGAATCGCCCCTTATAACGCAGATGCTTTTGGTTTCAATTCCGGTATTGCGGTTTCCGTCAATCAGTGCTATGGCGGGTATCGGATCGAGCAACGAGATTGCTCTGTTCATGGCAAGAAATGTTGCATTCAGAATGTTCAAGGTCTCTATCTCCTCTACCTCTGCCCTTGCAATACCGTAGCAGACGGCTTTTCCGGTTATTATATCAAAAAGCTCTTCTCTTTTCTTCTCCGTGAGTTTTTTCGAATCATCAAGGCCAGAGATGACGAGACCTCTGGGCAGTATCACCGCAGCAGCGTATACAGGACCGGCAAGCGGTCCTCTGCCCGCTTCATCTACTCCGCAGACGGGACCGCCCGTTTTTTCATATATGCCGTTTTCAATTTCCCACAGATCAGTCATCGGGGGCCTCCAGAGAGAGTCTTCCGAGTTTTCCTTCATGGTATTCGTTAAGAAGTGTGTTCGCCATGCGCTCAATGTCGTATTCACCCTTTGAAATAAGGAAGCCTCTCTTTGCGGCAGCTTTCTCCAGCATATCGAATCCGCTGTCACCGGGAGAGGGTGTGAATTTATATCTTGCCTCGAGCGCTTCGGGATAATACTCCCTCAATCTGAGCATGAAATTCGCAGCGAGAGTCTCCCTGTCGATTATATCTGACTTGATGGCATTTGTTATCGCAAGCAACTCTCCGACCTCGGGCCTGTCGAATTTAGGCCAGAGTATTCCAGGAGTATCGAGGAGCTCGAGTCCTCCGTCTATGTTTATCCACTGCCTGCCTCTGGTGACACCTGGTTTGTCTCCGGCGACGGCGGCTTTCCTTCCGGCTACCTTGTTAATAAAGGTGGATTTGCCAACATTGGGAATGCCCAGGATCATAACTCTCAGTGTTCTGCCGGTCTGTCCCTTTGCCTCGAATTCCTTTATTTTTCCTTCCAGGAGTTTTCTCACAGCCTGGCTGAAATCACGCACTCCTCTGCCGCTTTTCGCATCGGTCTCGATAACGGCAAATCCCTGCCTTCTGAAATGATCCACCCATTTCTCCGTAACGGCGGGATCTGCAAGATCTGCTCTGTTGAGGACCAGTATTCTCGGCTTGCCGGCGGTTATTTTATCTATGTCCGGGTTGCGGCTCGATTCGGGGATCCTTGCATCGAGTATCTCGCATACCGCATCGACCAGTCTGAGATTCTCCTCTATCATCCTGCGGGCTTTGGCCATATGGCCGGGAAACCACTGGATGTTCATTTTTTCATATGCGCTGCCGCTCATCACTGCACTTTGTGAAATTCATCCAGCGGATAGACAACATACAGCACTCTTCCTATGATGAGTCTGGAGTCCACCATGCCGATAAGGATGTTTCTGCTGTCAGTTGACTCGTTCCTGTTATCGCCCATAACGAAAACGCATCCTTCGGGAACTGTCTGAGGGCCGATGAAATCGAGCTTGTTATATGTCAGGTCCCGTATATAGTCCTCTTTGAGCTCAACACCGTCTACAAATACCTGACCAGTCTCGAAGTTCATGTTTATGACCTGCCCCTCGGTGGCGATCACTCTCTTGACGAGCGCCTTGTTCGCGTCGTAAGCATCCTTCTTGAATACCACTATATCACCTGTCTCGGGTGTATACAGGAATCTTGAAACAAGCATGAGGTCATTATTGTTCAGCGTGGGATACATGGAGTTACCGTTAACATATACGAGCCTTATAAAGAACACGAATACGATAACACAAAACATCAGAGCCGTGGTAAGACTCTGTATCCAGTCATATGTATCCTTTGCGGCCTTTGTGCTGTCCGCTTCCTTACCATTTTTCTCAACTTTTACTTTCTCAGGCTTTTCTTTTCTGTCACGCTTCATAAACGCGCTTGTCTCCTAAAGCAAAGACTTTGCCCTTAAACGGCAGGAAAATATTATACACCGTTACATACTCCCGGGCAATATAAAAATGCGGCATCCCTTCAGTTAAGGATGCCGCCAAAAGACTTTTTTACAGGCGCTCTTTGACCTTTGCCTTCTTACCGACTCTGTCGCGCAGGTAATACAGCTTTGCCCTGCGAACCTTACCTTTGCGGATCGTAGTAACAGAGACTATTGAAGGTGAATGAACGGGAAAAACTTTCTCGCAACCAACGCCGTAGGAGATGCGGCGGACGGTGATGGTCTCATTGATACCACCGTGCTTCTTGGCGATGATAGTGCCTTCAAATGCCTGTGTACGCTCACGGCTTCCTTCAACAACCTTGACGAGAACACGGACAGTGTCGCCGACGTTCATTTCGGGAAGTTCAGGCTTCATGTACTGCTCGCTCAGAACTTTAACAAGATCCATATTTTTTCCTTCTTTCAATATAGACGTTCATACCGGCGGGCATCAGCCTCGGCAGCGGACCGCCTTTCTCGTGCGGCTAACCGCACAGGCTTTGGTAATATAACATATGTAATCAGATATTGCAAGCTTTTTTTTATCTGAAAACCGTCATATCCGGCCTGTATATCTCAATTCTTTCATATGCGGCAAAATCAGGGGCGATCCCGGGGTTCAGAGTGCGGAGCGCAGCCGTTATCAGTTCGGGATTCAAAGTGGGCTCAGAAGCTGAAATAACAGCCTCCATTATGACCAGCCCGTCACTGTCACATGAAAAGCCTATCTCACGGATCATAGGTCTTATATCCGCATCCGTTATGCCGCGTTTTGATTTCTTCTGTACGGTTATGCTATCTCTTTCGAAAAAATCCTCCAGCTGCGGCAGAACGACGGAAACATCGCGGCTGTCGTATTCATACTCTCCTTTTACTCGCAGCCATTTTATGCCAGAACTCTTTTCCTCGGAAGTATAGACATCTTCAATGTGTATGCCCTCGGGAAGCACTGCGTTGAGCCTTTTTCGGAAATCATCAAATGATACCTCCTCGTTCAGTCTCAGATCCATTATCTCGCAGATGCTCGACATACCAACCGACAGCGGCAGTGCAATGGATATCTGAGGGTGAGGATTATAGCCTTCGGAGTATTTGAGAGAAAAGCCCGCACGTGATATTGCACGCTGCATGGTATGCATAAGGTCGAGATGGGATATATACACTGCCCTGCCTTTCTTTGAAAAAAGCATCCTCATCTTATTCATCGCACTTTGATCCTTTCAGCAGAGCAGCCGCTCCGCAGGCTGAACAGTTTCTGCGGCAGTCAGGTGAAAGCTCAGACCTGTATGCTCTCTCCTTCTCTCTTATCAGAAGCGATTTTCGCACTCCGACATCTATCACGTCCCAGGGCAGCACTTCTGATACATTCCGCTCACGTGATGCGTAAAAGTCCCTGTCGAGTCCGCATTTTCTGAAGGCCTCGTTCCAGCGCTCATAGCGGAAATAGTCTGTCCAGGCATCAAGTCTGCCTCCGCTTCGGAAAACTTCCTCTATAACATCCGCCATGCGTCTGTCTCCTCTCGAAAGTGCTGCCTCGATAACACTGGTCTCCGCATCGTGCCAATTATAAACAACATTTTTTGCCTTGATCGAAGAGCGCAGCAGATTCACACGCCGCAGATACTCTTCCTGACTTATCTGTGCTTCCCACTGGAACGGGCTGTGCGGCTTGGGGATGAAGCAGGAAGTGGATACGGTTATCCTGACTCCCCTGTTTTTGTTTTTCGCATTCACTCTCCAGCAGTGCAGTATCTTCTCGCTCATCTCCGCTATGCCCACGATGTCATCATCAGTCTCAGTGGGAAGGCCCAGCATGTAATAGAGCTTAACTGTATTCCAGCCGCCTGAGAAGGCCAGTGCGCATGTATTGAGAACGTCCTCTTCGGTAACGTTCTTATTTATAGCATCGCGAAGCCTTTGGCTGCCGCCCTCAACAGCAAATGTAAGTCCGCTTTTTCTCACCTTCTGTATCTTCTCCATTATCTCAACGGAGAAGTTGTCCGCTCTCAACGAAGGCAGTGCCAGGCCGACGCTTCTCGATTCACAGTAATCCAGAAGTCCGTCGCAAATATATGAAAGCGGTCTGTAGTCGCTCGTGCTGAGCGAAAGAAGGCTAATCTCTTCATGACCTGTATTCTGCACGGCCTCTATGCCCTGCCGTATCAGAGTATCCGGTTTCTTGGAACGGATGGGTCTGTAAATATATCCCGCCTGACAGAAGCGGCATCCCCGCACGCATCCGCGGAAGAGTTCAAGGCTCACCCTGTCGTGAACGACTTCCGTTGATGGAACTATCGGGTTAACAGGATATGGCGAGGAATCGAGGTCTTCAACTATCCTCTTGAGCACCTTTTGTGGAACTCCCTCATGCGGGGTGTAAGTGCGGACCGTACCGTCCCCGTTATACTCAACATCGTAAAGTGAAGGAACATATACTCCCTGTATCTTCGCCGCCTCTGTGAGAAACTGCTTTTTACCCCAGCCTTCAAGCTTGGCTGTGTGAAGCAGACAAAGCACTTCGTTATCCATCTCCTCGCCCTCCCCTATGAGGAACATGTCGATGAACGGCGCCATAGGCTCTGCATTCACGCAGGCGCTTCCACCGGCAACTACAACCGGCAGAAGATCGTCTCTGTTCTCGCTTCTCAGCGGTATGCCGGACATATCCAGCATATCGAGAACGGTGGTATATGCCATCTCATAGCCGATTGAAAAGGCCAGAACATCAAATTCCTTTACATCGTCTCCACTTTCGAGAGCATAAAGGGGTATCCCCGCTTCTTTCATCTCCGCATACATATCCCCCCAAGGGGCGAACACCCTCTCGCACCAGACAAAATCAAGGCTGTTCATCGTCTGGTAAAGAATGCTCATGCCAAGATTGGACATGCCTATCTCATATGTATCGGGGAAGCAGAAAGCGACTCTGAGATCAACGGAGCTTTTGTCCTTAATGATCTGGTTATATTCTCCTCCGGTGTATCTTGAGGGCTTCTGTACTTTAGGCAGTATTCTTTTAAGGCGTTTATCCATAGCTTACTCCTGCCTTCAACAATGAAATGCCGCCGCGGTGTTTCGGGCCGCGGCAGCATGATCAAAACATCGTCAAATCTCAGATGGTATCCATCGTTCTGGCTTCAAGTTCGCCGCAGATGCGGTCATATTCCTCTTCATCCAGCTTATAGAACTTCTTATAGAGGACGTAGGAAAGGAACATGAGCACGAACGGCGCCACAGTCATAACGAACATAAGCCCGAGGGACTGGCTTGAGCGGACCCCCTTGAGAAGCTGGGTAATTGCCTCGGCTTTTGCCTCCGTAGTTATCACGCCCTGATTTGCAAGCTGCTCCTGCTTGGATATGCCGTTTGTGAAATCAAGGATACCGAAAGAGATATAAGTGATATTTGCGATCGCGACGGTGAGTGCTGATGCAAGCTTTGTTATAAAGGGACGCAGCGAGGAGATAATGCCCTCATCCCGAGTTGCATGCCTGAGCTCATTATACTCGACAGTGTTCATGATAGAGATCATCATGATAAGATAGAACCCGT
>CACYDX010000255.1 GCA_902773255.1 Oscillospiraceae bacterium | reverse complement strand
GGTGTGTTGGAATGGTAGACGAGGCGGACTCAAAATCCGTTGCCAGCGATGGCGTGTGGGTTCGAGTCCCACCACCGGCACCAAAAACAGCAGTCCTTCTGAAGAAGGGGACTGCTGTTTTTTGATTTAAGGAAGGGACTCGAAAGGCGGCAATTGGCGAACTGCCGGTGGCAGGTCGCAACCGCAGTGGACCGTCCGCAGACGGGGAGTCCCACCACCGGCATCAAAACAGACGGTCCGAAACGGCTGTCTGTTTTTATACCTGAGTTTAAAAATACCGTCAGGAACACGCAAATGAGCAAGTGAGGCGTAAACGCATTGATACCAAGGCTTTCTTCACTTACCCATATGGTAAAGTGAAAATTATTACTTATCCTCTCGCTTCTCACTTGCCCACCATGGTGAAGCGAGAAAACATAGATATATCAATACTTTCAGCTTCACTTACCCACTTTCGGATATTTGACGGGGAGAGGTGTTTAGTTACTTATACAGAGTCATTTAGCATCATCGGATAATAACTTGTCTTGATTTGAAAAGCATATTATAATAATTATTATATTATGTACAGAATGCTCTTCGGCAGCATGATAGATGAAGGTCATATATGGAGACCATGATACTGTGACAGACCTCATTAAACGCGGCTTTCAGGAGAATATGCGAACACTCTCAGCTTGTAAGAATGTATAGGACAGATTAGAAATACTGAGAAATGGAGGTTATAAATGACTTATCGTGATGTTTTGGAAAATGCCAGAAAGACGATACTCAACTGCAAAGCATGTCCTGAGTGCAACGGTCTTGCATGCGCTAATACGCTTCCGGGGCCGGGTTCAAAAGCACCCGGAAACGGCGCACATGACAACTGGGCTGCCTGGAAAAGAATACGGCTGAACTTTGATACCTTCGTTGAAGACGGTCCTGTGGATACCGGCTGCACACTTTTCGGAAAGCGGTTTACACTGCCTTTGATGAGCGGACCGATCGGTTCTATGACGCAGTACAGCAGGGAAGATGTGACAGTAGCTTTTAATGACGGAGTGATGGAAGGCACTGCTGGTACAGGAACAATAGATTGTTTCGGCGATGGTATTGCACCTGAAACACTGTCCGGAGCACTTGATTCGATGGCAAAGCATCATCCTGCTGCCATCCCTGTTTTCAATCCCATGCCGAATGCCAGCATCATGAAAAAAATGGATATGTTTGAAGAGACGGATGCATTGGCTATGTGCGTTGTTGTTGACAGTGCAGGATTGAGCCATTGGAAACACATCGGAGATCAGCCGGGTACAAAAACCGTAAGTGACCTGATGGAATTGAAGAGACATACTGAAAAGCCGTTTCTTGTCAAAGGGATAATGACGGCGAAAGGCGCACTGCAGGCACTGGAGGCCGGGGCGGACGGGATAATCGTATCGAATCACGGCGGCCGTGCACTTTCTGATGTACCGGGAACAGCAGAGGTGCTCCCGGAAATAGTGGAAGCGGTAAAAGGTGAACTGGCGATAATAGTGGACGGCGGTATCCGCCATGGGGTGGATATGGTAAAGGCGCTCGCGTTGGGAGCTGACTCTGTGCTTATATGCAGACCATTTGCAGTGGCGTGGTTCGGAGGCGGAGCAGAGGGGGTAAAAACCTATATAAATATGCTGAAGAACGAGTTTTCGGAAGCGATGTATATGGTAGGAGCAAGAAAGGTATCCGATTTGAATCCGGATATGCTCAGAATGTAAGAATTGCTCCTGATCCTGAAAAAAAAAAAAAAAAAACAGAGCTGACCGGACGATAATGCCGGTCAGCTCTGTTACTTTTTATACTGTGTTTTACTGCTCCAGGATGTTTTCCTTCAGCCAGTTGAGGATGTCGCTATATACATCGGTTTTATTTATTTCGTTGAGCATCTCGTGGCGGCCTTCAGGATAAAGCCTGCAGGCCACGTTTTTAAGACCTGCCTTGCAGAAAGCCTGATATGCTCTGGTAACGCCCTTGCCGTATTCACCAACGGGATCCGCATCACCGGACATGAAGTAAATGGGTTTGTCCCTGTTCATCTTATCGATGTTATTCTGGTCAATGATGAAGCGTATGCCGCTCATCATGTCTCTGAACAGGCTGTTGGTGGCGACGAAACCGCAGAGGGGATCAGCGATGTATTTATCCACGGTGGCAGGATCGCGTGAGAGCCAGTCGAACGGAGTGCGGGGATCCTTTATCTCCTTGCAGTAGGAGCCGAAGGCAACATTGTTCAGCATCGTGCCGACCTTGCGCGGTCCGCCTGATTTGGTGGCAAGATTAGCCATCGTATATCCTGCAAAGGCGACAGGTGCTGCCTGATGTCCTGTACCGCTGATTATCGCACCGTCATACTTATCAGGGAAACGGATGAGATAAGTTCTTGTCAGGAAGCTTCCCATGCTGTGGCCGAACATGACATAGGGCAGATCAGGATACTCTTTTCTCACTATGCTGCGCAGCTCAGCCATGTCATCAACTACGTATTTCCAGCCGTTCTCCTCGGCGAAGAAACCCTGGTCATCGCTCTCAGCAATGGATTTACCATGGCCGAGATGATCATTGCCGACTGCAACGATGCCGTTTTCAGCGAGGAAGTTCATGAAGTCCCTGTATCTGTCGATATGTTCGGCTATGCCGTGAGCTATCTGAACTACGCATACAGGCTCCTTATCCGGTCTGCATATAAGTGCGTGGAGTTTTTTGCCCTGATATGTGGAATTAAAATAAAAGTCCTCAAAAACAGGCATATCGATCCTCCTTGATATGAATAAGTCTTTATCAGAGTCCTACTATCTCTTTCGTGTCGCGGGCTATGACGAGCTCTTCGTTGGTGGGGATGACGAATACCTTTACCTTGGAATCGGGAGTGGAGATCATAATGTCCTCTCCGCGTTTCTTGTTTGCCTCATCGTCAATCTTTAC
Source organism: Oscillospiraceae bacterium (assembly GCA_902773255.1). GTDB lineage: Bacteria > Bacillota > Clostridia > Oscillospirales > Oscillospiraceae > Limivicinus. Next base: position 6,258 of record CACYDX010000255.1, on the reverse strand, counting down.
GCCCAGGTAGCCAAAGTATTCGGTGATGCCCTTGCGGGTATCAGCGCTGTTCTCTCCGACACCTGCTGTGAACACTATTGCATCAACGCCGTTCATTGCGGCGGCGTATGAACCGGCGACCTTTGCCACCCAGTACTGGAACATCTCCAGAGCAAGGGCCGCGCGCTTGTTGCCTTCAGCAGAGGCGCTGTCAAGATCGCGGAAATCGGAGGAAACGCCGGAAATGCCGAGGACGCCGGACTTCTTATTCATGATGGTGAGCATCTCATCGATGGAGAGATTATACTTGTTCATGATGAACTGGAGTGCGCCTGCGTCAACGTCTCCACCGCGCGTGCCCATGGGAAGTCCGGAGAGCGGAGTGAAGCCCATGGATGTGTCGACGGATTTGCCGTTTTTAACTGCGCATATCGAGGAACCGTTGCCCATGTGGCAGGAGATTATCTTGAGCTCTTCTATCGGCTTGCCCATAAGTTCCGCGCAGCGGCCCGAAACATAGCGGTGGGAAGTGCCGTGGAAGCCGTAGCGGCGTATGCCGTCTTCTTTGTAATACTTATAGGGCAGAGCATACATATATGCCTTGCTGGGCATCGTCTGATGGAAAGCCGTATCGAACACCGCCACCATCGGCACATCGCCCATCACAGCCTTGCATGCATTGATGCCTGTGATGTTGGCGGGGTTGTGCAGAGGGGCGAAAGGAGTGCATTCCTCTATCGCTTTCATGACTTCATCGGTAATGAGGACGGAGGAAGCGAATTTTTCACCGCCATGGACCACCCTGTGGCCGACTGCGTCGATCTCCTTCATAGAGGAGACAACGCCGTATTCAGCGCTGGTGAGCTTATCGATAACTGCAGATATTGCTTCGGAATGAGTGGGAAGAGAGATATCCTCATTATAGACCGGCTTGTCACCGACCAGCGGCGTGTGCTTGAGATGTCCGTCGATGCCTATCCTTTCGCACAGGCCCTTAGCCATGACCTGCTCGGTATCCATGTCTATGAGCTGATATTTGAGGGATGAGCTTCCGGCGTTGATGACCAATACTTTCATAATTGATTTCCTTCCTGATAATATTGATATAATTATAATTGAATTTATGAGAATATTTTAATACAATTGGCTTAAAACGCAAGTGTTTTTTGCCATGCTGCGCTTTGCATGCGGCTGACCCCGCGGAGGACAGAAATGAAGGCTGTTGGAATAGTATCTGAATACAATCCTTTCCATCTGGGACATCTCTATCATCTGGATAAAACCAGGGAGCTATCTGACGGGGAAGAGGTTCTCATCTGTGCTCTTTCGGGCGACTTCGTGCAGAGAGGGGAGCCTGCGGTAATATCCAAATTCGCCAGGGCGGAGACAGCCGTCAGATGCGGAGCCGATCTCGTTGTTGAGCTGCCTTCCGTTTGGTCGATGCAGTCGGCCGAGGGTTATGCGGAAGCGGCAGTATATATCCTGTCTGAACTGGGCGTTACGGGACTCGGTTTCGGATGTGAAACCGATGATTTCAAAGCTCTGGAAGAGATCGCGTCGATATTTGCTGAAGACAGATTTGAGGAATCGCTTAAAGCCGCGATCAAGGAAAGAAACAGCCTTTCATATCCTGCTGTCAGAGAACAGATCCTGAGGAGATATGCAGGAGATAAAGCGGAACTTCTCAAATCACCGAATAACATTCTCGCAGTTGAATACATGAAGGCAGTTCAAAAAAACTCTTATGATATCTGCTTTTCGGCAGTACAGAGAAAAGGTGCCGGGCACGACGGCGTTTCAGAGGGGCTGGTCCGTTCTGCTTCAGAGATACGAGATATGCTCCTCAGGGGTGAAGATGTATCCGCATTTGTACCTGAAGAGTCGAACAGAGTGATCCACAGGGAGATCGAAACGGGCAGAGGACCTGTGTCGATCGGGGCGATGGAACAGGCCATTGTCTCGAGATTGAGGACGCTGAAGCCGGATGAACTCGTAAAGGTAAAGGACTGCGATGAAGAGCTTGCTTCAAGGATAAACGATGCAATATATGCCAATTATTCTCTCGCAGATATATATGCTGCAGCCAAAACAAAGAAGTATGCGCTCTCAAGGATCAGAAGAGCCTGTATCTGCGCTGCGCTCGGTATAACTGAAGATATGCAGAAAAAAAGGCCTCCATATTTAAGAATACTTGCTGCCGGACCGAAGGGACGGGCTTATATAAGGGAACTGAAAAAGACTTGCCCCGAAATTCCTTTGGCAACAAAAGCTGCTGATATACTCAGAATGGGTGATGCCTGCCGTGATGCGGTAATGAAGGATTCTGCCATACACGATCTATACGTGCTGGGGTATTCAAACCCTGCTGAAATGGTTTGCGGTATGGATTTCAGGCGATCGCCGATCATGTTCTGATCGATATGGACGATAAGCGACTGATGTGATAAAATCACAAGACTGAAGAAAAAAGTGAACAGGTGACAAAATGTTTGAAAACCTGCAGATGCTGCAAAAGCAGTATGAAGAGATAAAAGAGAGGATGGAACGTCCGGAAGTTTATTCGGATGCTTCCGTCTATTCAGCATACGAGAAAGAGATCAGAGAGATAGAGCCTGTTATAAGCGCTTATGGGAAATATCTTCAGGCGGAAAACGATATGACTGCCGCCAGGGAACTTTTCGATGATCCGGAGTTGAAAGAGCTTGCAAAAGAGGAATACAGACGAGCCGAAGAGGAATACAGCCGGCTCGAGGAAGAGATAAAGATCCTGCTCCTGCCTAAGGATCCCAATGATTCCAGAAACGTGATCATGGAGATCAGAAGCGGTGTAGGAGGAGAGGAAAGTGCACTTTTCGCATCTGATCTTTTCAGGATGTATTCTATCTATGCCGAAGCCAAAGGCTGGAGGATAGGGGTCGCTAATATAAACGAAACGGAACTCGGTGGTATTAAGGAGATAGACTTCATCATTGAGGGGGAAGGAGCCTATTCAAGGCTGAAGTTCGAAGCCGGGGGCCACAGGGTGCAGCGCGTGCCGGTAACGGAATCCGGGGGAAGGATTCATACCTCGGCGGCAACTGTTGCCGTAATGCCCGAAATAGACGAAGTTGATTTCAAGCTTGAAATGAACGACGTCAGGATAGATGTGTTCAGATCATCAGGCGCAGGCGGCCAGAAGGTAAATAAGACATCGAGTGCCATTCGCGTTACCTATATTCCGACAGGACTTGTGGTCGAATGCCAGGATGAGAGAAGTCAGTATAAAAACAAGGACAGAGCATTACAGATCCTTCGTTCCAAGCTTTACGAGGAGGAAGTTGCAAAACAGAATGCTTCAGTCGCTGCTGAAAGAAAGAGCCAGATAGGCTCCGGAGACCGCAGTGAGAGAGTAAGGACATATAATTTTCCGCAGAACAGGGTTACTGACCACAGGCTTAATGGCGAAGACAAGAACTTCAATCTATCTTCCGTTGTAAATGGGGAACTCGATCCGATAATAGACGCGCTCATCACGGCTGACCGCGCCGAAAAGCTTAGAATACAGGCGGAGGTGTGATGAAAACCAGAGTGTACACAGGTTCCATAGGGAATGCTGCGGATATAATAAAAAACGGAGGACTTGTCGCGGTGCCCACGGAGACAGTCTACGGACTTGCGGCAAACGGACTGGATACCGCAGCTGTGGAGAAAGTCTATGAGGTTAAAGGCCGTCCGTCTGTAAAGCCTCTGGCGCTGATGGTGAGTTCCTGCGATGAGATCGACCGTTTCTGTAACGATATTCCTCCGCAGGCGCGCGCCCTTGCAGAAAAATTCTGGCCGGGCCCGCTTACGATAGTGCTTAAGGCAAAGGCTTTCATCCCGGATATAGTGCTTGCCGGCGGAAGTACGGTCGGCCTAAGGTGCCCGGACAGTAAACTTACTTTGCAGCTTATCGCTCAGGCCGGTGTTCCGCTTGCTGCGCCTTCCGCCAATCCTTCCGGAGCAGAAAGTCCGAAAACGGCAGCAGAAGTGCTGGATTATTTCAATGGGGAAATAGATGCGGTAATAGACGGAGGATCGTGTGATCTGGGAGTAGCTTCGACACTTATCGACATGAGTTCAGTACCATACAGGATTCTCAGACAGGGCGCTCTCTCAGAAGCGGAAATAAGGGAAGCTCTTACAGATGGACTGATGATCATCGGCATTACTGGCGGCTCAGGCAGCGGCAAGACAACTGCTCTCAACTGCCTAAAAAAGCGAGGCGCTCTGGTTATAGACTGCGATGAGCTTTACCACAGTATGCTTCGAACTGAAAAAGATATGATCAATGCCATTTCGGAGAGATTTCCCGAAGCATTAAATGCCGGCGGCGGCATCGACAGAAAAACACTTGGGAGGACTGTATTTTCAGATCCGGATGCGCTTAAGGATCTGAACCGGATCACGCATGCCTTTATATCCTGTAGAGTAAAGGAAATGCTTGAGGAATTTGCCTTTTCCGGCGGAAGGCTTGCGGCACTCGACGCCGTTGAACTGATATCTGCCGGTATAACAGACATATGTGATCATACGGTGGCTGTTATTGCTGAAAAAGAGAGCAGGATCAGAAGAATAATACATCGTGACGGTATCGGCAGGGAAGATGCGCTCAGACGCCTGGACGCTCAGAAGAGTGATGATTATTATAAAGACAACTGTACGCACGTTCTCATGAATAACTGTTCCTCTCTTGAGGAATTTGAGAATGAATGCGAAGATTTTTTCGGAGGACTTATAAATGGATGATATGAGAAATGAACTGTTCTATGAACAGAAAAACGGCTATGACAGGATATCTGTGGAGGAGAGAGTGCAACTCGAGGAGTACTGCCGCGGGTATATGGAGTTTCTTGATAATTCGAGAACTGAGAGAGAAGCCGTGAAGAATGCGGTAGCAGAGGCAGAAAAACTCGGCTTTGTGGAGTATAAGCGCGGAATGGACATAAAGCCGGGCATGAAGATATATAAAAACAACAGGGGAAAAGCCCTCATGCTGGCCGTTATAGGAAAGAAATTCCTCTCTGAAGGTGCTGTGATCGCAGGGGCGCATATAGATGCTCCAAGACTTGACCTCAAACAGCTGCCCGTTATGGAAAACGATGAGATCTGCTATTTCAAAACGCATTACTACGGCGGTATAAAAAAATACCAGTGGGTAACGATCCCGCTGGAACTGCATGGTACGGTCGCTCTGAAAGACGGAAGTACTGTGGATGTGTGCATAGGCAGAAACAGGGAAGATCCGAGATTTGTAATCACTGACCTTCTTCCGCATCTGGCTGCTGATCAGATGAAAAAGACCATGGCGGAGGGAATAACCGGTGAAGGTCTGAATATTGTTATAGGAAGCGTGCCTTATAATGACGAGGGCAAAGATCGCGTTAAGCTTGCAGTTCTTAGTATTCTGAACGACTTGTACGGCATAAGTGAAGAGGATTTTCTGTCAGCTGAGTTGTGCGCGGTGCCTGCATTCGATGTATGTGAGATAGGCGTGGACAGGTCGCTCATAGGCGGTTATGGTCATGATGACAGGGTATGTGCATATGCGGAACTGAAGGCAATTTTCGATGTTGAGGAACCGGAAAAAACCTGCGTTTGCATACTTGCTGACAAGGAAGAGACAGGTTCGGATGGCGTTACCGGAATGCAGAGTTCTGCCTTCGATGATTTCATGGAGGATCTCTGCGAAGCTCAGAGAGTTGAGCTGAGGCACTGCTTTGAGAAGAGCTTCTGTATTTCTGCCGACGTGACTAATGCCTTTGATCCCAATTACCCTGAAGTATCCGAAAAACGAAACGAATCCAAGATCAATTACGGTATGGGTATATGTAAGTTCACCGGAGCCCGCGGCAAAGCCGGCACGAGCGACGCATCAGCTGAGGTCGTGGCAGTGCTCCGCAGGATATTTGAGGATAATGCTGTTATCTGGCAGATGGCAGAGTTAGGGAAAGTGGATCAGGGAGGTGGAGGTACTATCGCCAAATATATGGCCAACAGGAACATCGATACGATCGATGCGGGAGTTCCGGTCCTGAGCATGCACGCCCCGTTTGAGACGGTTTCGAAATTTGACTGTTATATGGCCTACAAAGGGGTTCTGGCTGTTTACACGGATCGCTGAAAAAGAAGCCTTTATATCGGATTCATTTAGGCAATACCGCAATTTTTATAATGCGGTATTGCTTTTTATTTGCTGATTATGGTAAACTAAATTACACATCGGGTTTTGGAGTTCACTATGTCGATAATCAGAGCGAT
>CACYDX010000254.1 GCA_902773255.1 Oscillospiraceae bacterium | reverse complement strand
CTCTCCCGTAGACAGGCACCATACCGTATTTTCCGGCTTTTCTGGTACGTATATCTCTCTGTGCGTCCTCAAGTCTTTCCTCATCAGACTTCGGGGGCTGCTGCTCTTCGCCGTCAGCAAAAGCCATGAATGAAAAGCCCGAGATGACAACTGACAGTATCATCAATATCAGGATAATTCTGTTTTTCGAAATTCCGCGCCTCAACCCGCTGTACCTTTCATAATGCGCAGTCTTTACTGCAGTCCTACAGATTCTTCTTTTTATAGATAAACACGACCGAGATCGTCCCGAATATCACAAGATACGCGGCAAGTATCACGAAACCGATCATATCCGGCGGCGCTCCGTTTGCGATATTTCTTATCATGTTGCTCGTCTGCGAAAGCGGGAGCAGCCCTATCACCTGCCTGAATCCCGCCGGCATCTGTTCAGTGGAGAAAAACGTATTGCACAGGAACGACATCGGAGTGATTATATATGCCGTAAAACGCGGAGCGTCCGTATAGCTTTTCGCAAGGAACGACAGCACCAGCGCTATAGTTGAAAACACCGTTCCGTTAAGGAACATTATAAACACGGACAGCGCATTGAATGTAAGATCAGTCCTTATCGGGAACGTAAGAAGAAGGACCACTCCTCCTGCATACAGACCGCGCAGGCTTCCGCCGATTATCTGTCCGAGTATGAACTGCCACAGAGGCGTAGGCGATACCATCACCTGGTCCAGAGCCTTTTCATAGAGTCTCTGGACGCTCATGTTCTGAGCGACGGCACTGAAAGATCCTGTCATCGTAGCCATGGAAACTACGCCCGGCACCAGAAAGTGCAGGTAAGGCTCGCCGTGAGAGGTCGTCTGTATGCCCATGCCGAATATTATCAGATACATGAGGGGCGAGATCATTGCGGCAACTGTGATCTTATAAAAATCACGCCTGAACTCCACCCATTTTTCCCATAAAACCGTAAGTATACCCATATCGTCAGCTGATCTTTCGCCCCGCGCATTCCACGAAAACGTCCTCGAGAGTAGTCGCCCGGAACGAAGCCTGGCTGCCTGCGCCGGAAAGAAACTCTATAGCCTCGCTGCGGTCATGGAAATACCTGCTCACAAGTCCGTCATCGGACGTGATATCCACAGCAAAGGCTCCGAGCTCATCTATAAGCGCCTGCGGAGCGTCAAGCTTCTGAAGCTTTCCGCGGTTTATCAGAGCGACTCTGTCGCAAAGAGCCTGAGCCTCCTCCATATAATGCGTCGTAAGCACAATAGTCATCTTCTTTTCATTGAGCTTTCTTAGAAGATTCCACATCTGCCTTCTTGAAAGAGCATCCATACCAGCTGTCGGCTCGTCCAGAAGCAGTATCTCGGGATCTATCAGAAGCGCACGGCATATCATAAGCTTTCGCTTCATGCCGCCGGAAAGATGTCTTACAGTGCGTTTTCTGAATTCACCTAGACCGGCGAATTCAAGAAGCTCCCCGGAACGTTCCTTTATCTGTCTGAGAGGTATTCGGTAGAGTCTGCCCTGATACTCCATCACTTCATCCATCGTCATATCCTGACGCATGGAATACTCCTGCGTTATGACGCTGAGCTTTCTTTTCTGGACAGAGGCTTTTCTGTTGAGGACCTGTCCGTCTATGAGTATCTCCCCTGACGTAGGAAGAAGCACCGTGGACATCATGCTTATGGTAGTAGTCTTGCCGGCTCCGTTCGGACCGAGCAGCCCAAAAAACTCACCTGTTTCGATCTTCAGATCCAGGTGATCGACTGCTGTAAAGTCTCCGAATTTTTTCGCAAGGCCTTTTATCTCTATCATATCCTAATATATACGTATGCCGAATGTATATTATCGGCTTATTTTGCTATTATCAGTGTAAAATACCCTGCGTCGTCAGGTATTTCCTCAAGAGTCCTGTAGACTTTTTCATCGATCATGCTGCAGTTTTCGACCGCGCATACGCTCCGGCCGCTCTTTCTGAGCATGTCCTTGACCTCCGCCATATGGCTTGCGGATTTCATGAGCACGCAGTTTCCCTGCAGATCTCCGAGCCCTTCGGTCTTATGGACCGCAGGTATTATATGAAGCATCTCATCCCACTCGGTAAGTGAGACTCCGATCCTTGCAGCTGCCGCGCAGAAAGACGGTATGCCGTTTACAAGCTCTGTCTCGTAGCCGTCGGCTTCAAGGATATGCTGCAGGTAGCTGAAAGTACAGTACACCGTGGAATCTCCGAGTGTCAGGAATACAACATTCCTGCCCTGGTCGAGATAGCTTTCCATGATCTCAGCCCCTTTGCGGTGTTCAGCCTCGATCAGCTCGCGGTCCTTTACCATCGGCATATAGATCGGGACGAGCTCCTTTCCCGCTATTTCAGGCACAGCTCCCGCAGCGATCCTGTACGCGACGGTCTCCTGGGGGACTTTCCCCGGCACTGCTATGACATCATTTTCTTTTATCAGTCTTACTGCCTTGAGCGTCATTAGCTCCGGGTCTCCCGGACCGACGCCTACGCCGTACGCTTTTCCTTTCATATCCCGCCTCCACACACTGTTAATTTAATTATTATATCAAAATTAAAAGGATTTTGAACACCTTTTTTGTTATTAATGTCAAAAACGTCATAAAAAATAAGGCTCTGTGATTGACACCTGCATATCTTTGTTGTAATATTCTAAAGATAAAACTTGATCGGAAGCAGTTCATGGAAACCGGGTGAAATCCCCGTACAAGGCCGTTGCTGTGATCCGTCTTAAGTGTCTGCACAGCCACTGATTCT
>CACYDX010000253.1 GCA_902773255.1 Oscillospiraceae bacterium | reverse complement strand
GTATATCTCTGTTGCACTTGTCCGAGGGTTACCCCTGGCGGGCGTTACCCGTTATCCTTGCCCTGTGGAGCCCGGACTTTCCTCACGTATCAGCTTTCGCACGACACCCGCGACCGTTCGGATTGCCAAAGCGATTTTAGCAACGAATCTGTTGACAGTCAATATATTTGTTGTAGAATACTTATGTTTGAAATTCAGATCGGAGTAATCATTATGGATCTTAACGGATATGTAGAAAGCATTAAGGATAAAAGGATATGCGTAATAGGCGCAGGGATAAGCAACAGGCCGCTCATCAGGCTGCTGCTGACATCAGGATGCAATGTGACCGTCTGCGATAAGAGAAACGCGGAACAACTCAATTCTGATGATCTTGCGCTGATCGCACTCGGAGCAAAATACAAGCTCGGTGAGGATTATCTCAGCGGACTTGATTTCGATATCATTTTCAGAACGCCGGGACTCATGCCTTTTGATAAGAATCTTCAGGAGGCAAGGCGAAGGGGGGCTCTTATTACTTCAGAGATGGAAGTGTTCTTCTCACTCTGCCCCTGCAGGACCATCGCGATAACCGGAAGCGACGGGAAGACAACTACTTCTACGCTGATATCAGAGCTTCTGAAGGCTGAGGGCTTTACAGTGCATCTGGGAGGCAACATCGGAAAGCCGCTGCTCTGCGAAGTTCCCTTTATGAAAAAGAATGATTTTGCGGTTCTGGAGCTGAGCTCCTTCCAGTTGCACAGTATGTGCTGCCGGCCTGATACCGCTGTTATCACGAATATCACGCCTAACCATCTGGACAAGCACAAGGATTACGAGGATTACATCACAGCTAAAAAGAGCATTTTCCTTGAACAGGGAAAGGACTGCAGGCTGGTGCTCAACCTCGATGATGATATCTGCAGACCTTTTGTTAAAGAGGCAGATGCTGATATTTTCTGGTTCTCGCTTACAGAAAAGGTGAAAAAAGGCTATTGGTTCGATGGGACCCGGATCATCAGGCAGGATGCAGATCTGGAAACTCCCGTTCTGGAAAAGGATGATATCACCATCCCCGGACTGCATAACATAGCCAATTTCATGACTGCTATGTGCGCTGTCGACGGCCTCGTAACGGAAGAGACGATAAGAAAAGTTGCCAGGGAATTCAAAGGTGTTGAGCACAGGATAGAGACAGTCAGAGTCCGCAACGGTGTCACCTTCATAAATGATTCCATAGCCTCCAGTCCAACGAGAACTGTGGCAGGACTGAAGGCTCTTAAGGTAAAGCCTGTCGTAATCCTCGGCGGTTATGATAAGAAGCTCGACTTTTCACCCCTCGGAGACGGGATCTGTCAGTATGCCAAGGCGGCATTTGTCACGGGAGCGACTGCGGAAAAGATATATGGTGCTATATTGTCTTCTCCCTATTATGATGATAACAGGCCGGAAGTGTTCCTTGATAAGGATTTCGATTCATGCTTCCATAAGGCATGCGAGTACGCCGTCTCCGGTGATATTCTCATACTCTCTCCGGCATGCGCCTCCTTTGACAGATTCAGGAACTTCGAGGAGAGAGGAAATCACTTCAAGAAACTTGTTATGGAGCTCGAATAATGTTGATCAGTGACAGAGTATTTGAAATAGCCCAGCAAAGCGAGGATAAGTGCAGGACGGTGTTTTCGGAGCTCGAACGGATATCCCTTATTAATACTCAGAAAGTGCTCGAAGCATTTCAGAAGGAAAAAGTATCGGAAAGCTGCTTCCCGGGTACAACAGGATACGGTTATGATGATCTAGGCCGAGAAACGCTCGACAGAGTATACGCTGATGTTTTCAAAGCTGAAGCTGCTCTCGTGAGGCTTCAGTTTGTAAATGGCACACATGCGATATCAACGGCGATAATGTCTATGCTCGCTCCCGGTGAGGTACTGCTTTCAGTGACCGGAAGCCCATACGATACCTTGCGCTCTACTATCGGCGCAGATGATAAGAGACATGGTTCACTGAGCTTTTACGGTATCGGGTACAGACAGATAGAATTTAATGATGCAGGGAGGCCGGATCTTCCGCTGATAAGAAAAGAGGCAGCTGATCCCACAGTAAAAGCGATACTGATCCAGCGTTCGAGAGGATATTCACTGCGAAAGGCACTGTCATTGGATGACATTGCTGAAATATGCTCCTGTATAAGAGAAGTTAATCCCGGTGCTTCGATTCTTGTTGATAACTGCTACGGAGAATTCACAGATGAAATAGAACCCTTGGAAGCCGGTGCAGATCTTATCGCGGGTTCACTAATAAAGAATCCAGGCGGAGGTATAGCACCTGCAGGAGGATATATCGCAGGACGCTCTGATCTTATCGAAAAAGCTGCCATGTGCCTTACGACTCCCGGCATAGGAGGGGAATGCGGGGCTACGCTCGGCAATTACAGGCTTCTATTCCAGGGGCTGTATTTTGCTCCGCACTGCGTATGTCAGGCGTTGAAAACAGCGGTGTTCTGCTCAGCGCTGTTGGAAGAGCTCGGTATGGAAACATCACCTTCATGGAATGAGAAGAGGTCGGATATAATACAGGCGGTCAGCCTTGGCTCGCGTGACAGGATGATGGCGTTCTGCAAGGGCATTCAAAGCGGTTCGGCAGTTGACTCGTATGTATCACCGGAGCCGTGGAACATGCCGGGATATAACTGTGAAGTTATAATGGCTGCGGGAAACTTTATCCAGGGGGCATCACTTGAACTGTCCGCCGACGGTCCGGTCAGAGAACCTTACACTGTGTTTCTTCAGGGGGGACTCACATATGAGGCGGGCAAACTCGGTATCATGAATGCTGTCTCCTCGTTTATTTAAATATTTAACATATATTTCTCATTTAACGGTTTTCATTGAAAGCCGTTTTTCATTGCTAAATCGAGTATCTTGTGATAATATAACTCAGTTATAGTACAATAAGGATATTATATATTTACACATGGAAACTCAGGAAGAAATAAAAAGAAGAAGAACATTCGCAATAATATCACACCCGGACGCGGGCAAGACCACTCTTACAGAAAAGCTGCTCCTTTACGGCGGAGCCATACAGCAGGCCGGAGCCGTTAAAGGCAAGGCCGCAGCAAGGCATGCAGTATCCGACTGGATGGAGCTTGAAAAGCAGAGAGGTATCTCGGTAACATCCTCTGTTATGCAGTTTGATTACAGAGGATACTGTATAAACATCCTCGATACTCCGGGACATCAGGACTTTTCAGAAGATACTTACAGAACACTTATGGCGGCAGATTCCGCTGTTATGGTGATCGACGCTGCAAAGGGCATTGAACCGCAGACAAGAAAGCTCTTCAAGATCTGTGCCATGCGGCATATCCCCATTTTCACATTCATCAATAAGATGGACAGGGAAGCCCTCAGCTCATTTGAACTTCTTGAGCAGCTTGAAAAGGAATTCGGCATAGGGACATATCCTTTCAACTGGCCTGTGGGCTGCGGGCAGAATTTCCACGGCGTGTACGACAGGCAGTCGAGATCGCTTCTTATATTCAATGAGTTTCATCATGGCCAGAGCAGGATCAGCGCCGTGGAATACTCCATAGAAGACAAAGAGGCGCTTGAAGAGATATTGTCATACGGTCAGTATGATAATCTTCTTGAAGAGACGGAGCTTCTTGACGGGGCCGGATATGAATTCGATATAGATGAGGTTCGCTCGGGTAGACTGAGTCCTGTGTTTTTCGGATCTGCGCTGAACAATTTCGGCGTTGAGCAGTTTCTCAACAGGTTTATTGAACTTACTATGCCTCCTCTACCGAGAATGTCGGGTGAAACAGAGATAGACCCGTTTTCGGACGGTTTTTCCGCATTCGTATTCAAGATACAGGCGAATATGAACAAGGCTCACAGAGACAGGATAGCCTTCTTCAGGATATGTTCCGGAAAATTCGAGAGGGACAAAGAGTATTATCATGTACAGCAGAAAAAGCTCATAAAGCTTGCCCAGCCGCAGCAGCTGATGGCGCAGGACCGCTCGATCATTGACGAGGCTTATGCTGGAGATATAATAGGCGTGTTCGATCCCGGTATCTTTTCCATAGGCGATACCGTGTGCGAGAAGGGTATGGACGTGATATATGCAGGCATCCCCACGTTTGCACCCGAGCATTTTGCCTCTGTTGAGCGAACGGATACGATGAAGCGCAAGCAGTTCGAAAAAGGGATCATGCAGATAGCGCAGGAAGGCGCCATACAGATATTCCATGAGCCGTTTTCCGGTATAGAAGAGGTCATAGTGGGCGTTGTAGGCGTGCTGCAGTTTGAAGTGCTGGAATACAGGCTTAGAACGGAATACGGCGTTGAAATAAGGAGAAGAGATCTGCCCTTCGAGTGCATTAGATGGATAGACAGCGCACCTGCTTCTCCGGACAGGCTGAATCTGACCAGCGACACAAAATGGGTGCAGGACTATAAGGGAAACAACCTTCTGCTTTTCACATCATCATGGTGTATAAACTGGGCTGTTCAGAAGAATGAGGGACTTGTCCTTCGTGAGTTCAATCAGGATTAAGGACCGGTATGGAAAAGAAGCTTGTTATCGAAATACTTAAAAAACTGCCTTTCGAAGACCTGTCAGTCAGACTTGCAGACAGTTCGGAAAAGATCGATTCCGGAAGCGGTGCCTGCATAACAGCGTCTGTAGCCGCGTCACTTCTGAAAAGAGCGGCGGAAAAGGCGCAAAAGCTTGAAACCGGAGATCAGGAGCGAATCGATTATATCTGCAGGAACACCGAGATAATCCGGAATTATATGGTGCAACTGATCGATGAGGATGTACGCTGCAGAGGACCGCTTAGAAAAGCATTCGAGACGGGAGACCCGGACAAGATCGACGCCTGCTGCCAGTCTGCCTGCGCGATCGCATTTGAGACCGTGGAAATGATGAAATATCTCCTTGGTTTCTGTGATGAGCTTACTGTCTTTTTTGCTGATGATATCCCGCACTATGTGTTTGAAGCGGCTTCATTGGCTTATGCTTCAGTGGAGACTGCGTCTGCGTACATAGATTCAGTCACCAGACTTAATGACGACGAGACATATATATTTGTTACCAACCGGGAAACAGAGATCTTTCTTGAAGAGTGCGGAAAACTCAAGGAAAAGATTGATTCCGCACGAGGCAGGATAGCAGCTTATGAGGTGAAGAAATGAAGCCAGAGATTGAAAAACTCAAGAAAATCATCGAGCAGAGCGATAATATTGTGTTCTTCGGCGGAGCCGGTGTGAGCACAGAAAGCGGTATCCCCGATTTCAGGAGCGTTGACGGGCTTTATAATCAGAAATGGAAGTATCCTCCTGAAACGATACTGAGCCATTCGTTTTTCGTTCATAATCCCGAAGAGTATTACCGCTTTCATCATGCAAAACTCAAAGTAAGGGGTTTCAAGCCCAATCAGGCACATATAAGGCTTGCCGAGCTTGAGAAGGAAGGCAAAGTGAGAGCAGTTATAACGCAGAATATCGATGGACTGCATCAGGCTGCCGGCAGTAAAAAAGTGCTTGAGCTGCACGGTACTCTCCACAGAGCCTACTGCTCTGCCTGCGGAAAGCCTTTCAGTGCCGAAGAGATGGAAAACTGTGATGGTGTTCCGAGATGCACATGCGGAGGCGTTATCAGACCGGATATAGTGCTGTATGAGGAATCGCTCGATGATCAGGTGCTGAGAGAGTCTGTCAGTTATATCAGGAAAGCTGATGTCCTCATAGTCGGCGGTACTTCGCTGAATGTATATCCTGCAGCAGG
>CACYDX010000252.1 GCA_902773255.1 Oscillospiraceae bacterium | reverse complement strand
TTCTTTCAGAGCAAGCACCTGTGCCCTTGCCAGACGCGCGTAAAGAGTCCAGCCGGTGATGCCCATGGCAAGCATCGCGTTGCCCATGCCTCCGCCCAGTATACCGGCGACGGCGATTGCCAGTACCATTTGAGGAAAAGCGAGAAGAACATCGGCAAGGCGCATTATCAGGGTATCGACTGCGCCGCCGTACCAGCCTGCGAGCATTCCGAGAGATGTGCCGAAAATGAAGGTGAGGCCTACGAGCGCCACAGCTGAGAAGATCGAGGTACGCGCTCCCATCAGAACACGGGAGCAGACACAGCGGCCATAGCGGTCAGTTCCGAAGGGATACTCTGCGCACGGTGCGCGGTTCATATTTGCAGCAGATGTCTCATTAGGATTGTTCGGGCAAATAAGCGGTGCAATAATGCTTATCAGCACGAGTATTCCCGCTAGTATCAGAAACACTGCAAGGCGGGTGCGGATTCGGTCTGACGGTCTTGTGTTTTTCATCATGAGCCGCCTCCCGTTTTTCTCAACCTCGGATCGATCCAACTGTAGCATATGTCGATTATCAGGTTTATAACAACGTATACTGTTGATGAGAAGAGGACGAAGCCCTGAATGACCGGGTAATCGCGGTTGGATATGGCGTCCATGGCAAGCTTGCCGAGCCCGGGCCAGCGGAAAATGGTCTCTATCACAACGCTTCCCCCGAAGAGCGTGCCTATCGATAGCCCCACTATCGTAAGGATCGAAATGGATGCGTTGTGGAAGACATTTCTGAGAACGTAACGCTGTTTTACGCCTCGCAACATAGCGCCCGAAACATAAGGCTTGCCGAGCTGTTCAAGGAATTCGGCTCTGAACTGGCGGATGAAACGCCCGCATATAGGGATCGAAAGAGCAAGGCAGGGCATGATGAGCCCTTTTACGCTCTCATCTGCCACGAGCGGCAGAAGGCGGCCTTTTACGCAGAGAAAGTACATCAGAAGCACTGAGATTAGGAAATTGGGGAGCGAGTTGCCGGCAAAGCTGAACAGCCGGGTGATGTCATCAAGGAGACTATCCTTTTTCAGCGCAGTAAGGATCCCCAGCGGAAGCGCGATGAAGAAGGCGAGGACCATGCTCGCCACTGCTAGTATCGCAGTATACCGCAGACCTCTGGCAAGCTTTCCGGCAACCGGGAAACCGTCTTTGTATGACTCGCCGAGGTCGCCTTGCAGGGCCCGCAGCGCCCAGTCGCCGTACTGAACTATGAACGGCCTGTTGAGCCCCATGCTTTCTCTGGTTTTTTCAAGTACCTCCTCAGACACTGCCACACCCTGTGCATTGAGTTTTTTGGCGGCAGCATCTCCCGGAGCAAGATACATGAGCAGGAAAGTCAGGAAACTGACCGCGATCATGATCCAGACAAGATGAAGCAGGCGTTTTCCTATGTATTTCAACACGTGTCAGTCTCCTCCTTTCTTTAGGCGGATATCAAGGGATGGGGTCGGCGTATTTTCACCGGCCCCATCGGACAGAAGTTTTAATATTTCATCAGCCGATATCGGTATCAGCGCTTACCCCGTAGAAGTCGAAGGGGCAGTTTTCCGCAATGCCGCTCACGGACGGTTTCATAACGGTGGTCTTGTTGAACAGGCCGACATATCCGAAAGCGTTGGTATCTATCGTCATCTGAACTACTTCGTTTGCAAGGGAGGCGCGCTGGTTCACATCAGTCTCATACTGAAGCTGGTCTATAAGCTCTTCACTTTCGGCGGTCGGGAAGCCGGCCTTTGCCCATTTGCAGTCTGAACGGAACAGAGCATCGACGCAGTAGTATGGATCGCCCGCCTTGTCGGCTATCATGCAGTAAAGAGCGATATCATAGTCACCCGTCGCCACATATGTCGCATCAGGATCCTCCTCGACTGTGAGATGGGCTTTAACGCCGATCTTGTCGAGTTGCTCCTGCATAAGAATGGCTATTGTATCCAGTGAGCGGGCGGCATAGTAGCAGATGTTGAGATCGAGGACCTTGCCGTTTTTGGCATAGTAGCCGTCAGCGTTGAGAACATATCCGTCTTCTTCAAGCAAAGCCTTCGCTTTGGTTGTATCGGGAGCAGGCTTTTTGACCTGACCATAGGGAGCTGAAGCGCCAAAGGGTCCGACAGCTGCGGACACCGTACCGCCGAGGTATGAGGCGATGGATTCGCAATCTGTTACAAGGTTCACTGCCTCCCGCACCTTGTCGTCAAGACGTGTCTTGTTCAGAACGTAGAACTGAAGACGGGTGGCCGGGATCACGGTAAGTTTGTAGCTTGCGGGATCAGCGGAGAATATCTCCTTTGCAGCGGCTGTAACGCTTGTATAGCCGTCTATTTCTCCAGACTGCATTGCCATGAGCTTGGAATCATCGTCCTGCATATAGTAGAATGTGACGCCGTCGAGCTTCACGTCACCGTTCCAGTAGGACACATTTTTCACGACCTCAACAGTGCCCTCAGGCTGGAATGACTTTATTGTGAAGGGGCCGGTGGCAATGGGGGCGCTGTCAAAATCAGAAGTGCCGTCCAGATCCATTATTGCAAATTCCGGGGCGGAAAGATCGCTCAGCATAGTGGGATAAATATCGGGGGTAGTAATACTGAAGATACTGTCGCCGTCAACATCAAAGCTGAAATCACCGAGATATGCGAACCGGTCGTTGACCTCGGCCAGACGCTTAAGATTGCGTACGACGATGTCCGCAGTGACGGCGTTGCCGTTCGAGAAAGCCGCGTCTGCAAGCTCGAAAGTCCAGGTCTTTCCGTCATCGCTTACTTTATAGCTCTTTGCAAGAAGAGGCTGGATCGAAAGATCATCGGCAACGCGGAACAGAGTCTCCGTAACACCGTAAATGGAGGTATACCAGCCGTAATAGTCCTTATGGGCATCCAGGCTCGGATAGGCAAAACTCTCCGCGAGTTTAAGGAATTTCGGCTGTGACTGTGCCTGAGAGACTGGTGCCGCTGCTGAGGCCGGTGCGGAATCGGTTTGTGAAGCTGGCTGTTCAGGCGCTTTCTGCCCGCAGGCTGCAAATGCCGTCAGCATGCAAAGCGCAAGAATGAGAGCGAATACTTTTTTCATCTGT
>CACYDX010000251.1 GCA_902773255.1 Oscillospiraceae bacterium | reverse complement strand
GGGAGCATCTCCGGAATAAAGAGAAGACATCTTCAGCAGAAACAACGGGTAAACAGGCTGAATAAACGGAGGATCAAAAATGGGAAAAAAGGCTGTCGTGATCGGAGGCAGCAGCGGAATAGGACTTGCAGTTTCCAGAGAGCTTATTGCTCTCGGATATTTCGTTGAGATCTGCAGCAGATCCAAACCTGATGCCGGAATACTGCAGGATGACAGATACAGACACTGCTACTGTGATTTAACAGATTTTAATGAAGATCTGTTCAGACAGCTGGCAGAGGATAAGGAAACTGAGATTCTGATGATCACGGCCGGAGTGGGACGTGTAGCTGATTTCCGGGCACATCATTTAGCTGAAATAGATCGGATGCTGACTGTTGATCTTCTTTCGGCTGTAAAGGCAATAAGAATTTTTTATGATAGGATCATATCTTCTGATCCATTTTATTCCGGAGTTGTCAGCAGCATAAGCGGACATCTGTGTTCACCTGCTGCTTCGGTTTATTCTGCTGCTAAAGCCGGAGTGAGTCGTTTCGTCGAGTCTGTTAATATAGAACTTGAGGTTTCAGGAACAAGTAACCGTATCCTTGATGTTTCTCCTGCTTTCTTCCCCGGATCGAGATTTTATGGCGGAGAAAACGACCTTTCCCTGACCATGCCTCTGGCAAGAGTAATTCTGACAGAATTATTCGAACGGGAAACACTTTTCATACCTCAGTACGAAGAGACATTTAAGGATGTTCTTGAGCGATATCATGAAGATCCACATGGCTACGGTTTGTATAGTTATGAATATAAAAAAGGATCCGGGAGGATTGATAACTCGAAAAAGGTCAGGATAGGCTACCTCTCTGGAACGTTTGATCTTTTTCATGTTGGCCATCTTAACATCCTGAAGCATGCAAAGGAACACTGTGATTATCTTATAGTGGGTGTCCATGAGAGCGGTCAGTGGAAAGGAAAAGAGACTTTTATTCCGTTTGATGAGAGAAAAAGCATAGTAGCCGCCTGCCGCTATGTTGACCGGGTCGTTGACAGCTGTTTAGAAGACTCTGAAGCATGGAGCAAATACAAATATGACATGCTGTTTGTCGGGACTGATTACAAAGGGAGCGAACGTTTTTTGCGGTATGAGGAATTCTTCTCGGATAAAGGGGTTAAGATTATATACCTGCCGTATACCCAGAGCACAAGCAGCACAATGATCAGAAAAACAATTCTGCTCAAAACAAAGGATATCGATATAGAAACAGAAAAATGATCATGATGTACGAATCACCCACGGTTTTCTGAAAATGATATAATAAAAAAGGAACTGCCGCAGACAGGATCTGCGGCAGTTCCTTTTCTATAGTTTAACAGTTTATTTCTCAAGTGCCTTATATACGTATGCGGCAAGTGCGGCGCCGACCAGCGGGCCGACTATGAATACCCAAAGGGCAGCAATGGGAGCTGAATTGCCTGCAAATAACGCTACCAGAGCAGGACCGAAGCTTCGGGCGGGGTTGACTGATGTGCCTGTCAGGCCTATGCCGAGGATATGAACGCCGGTCAGGGTCAGTCCGATGATGAGTCCGCCGAAGGAGCCGTGGTTTGCTTTTTTTGATGTGACTCCGAGGATGCAGAGAACAAAGATGAATGTAAGAATGATCTCAACGAGCAGTCCGGCAAAAGCATTGCCATTCACCCCGGCAAGACCGTTGGAGCCGAATCCGCCTGTCATGTCCTTCACTCCGCCGAGTGAGAACACAAGTGCCAGAATGCTTGCGCCGAGAAGAGCGCCGATGCACTGGGATACGACATATCCCCAGAATTCCTTAGCGGTCATACCGCCTGAAAGGAGAACACCGAGAGATACAGCCGGGTTGATATGGCAGCCTGAGATATTGCCGATGCAGTATGCCGTGGCGACGATCGCAAGACCGAAAGCGAGAGCCGTGAGGATGTATCCGCCGCCTGCTGCCGCATCACAGCCAACCAGCATGGCAGTTCCGCATCCGAGCACGACCAGCGTGCATGTTCCGATTAGTTCAGCTATATACTTTTTCATAAGTTTCCCTCCCTGAATCTTTATGATTGAAGTATAGCACTCTGCTCTGTAAAGTACAAGAATTTGAAGCAGTTTTTAATTCAAATATAAGAGGAAATTGAAAGCATGGTTTCTTGACATTTCAATGCTCTGAGGCTAATCTTTATTTAACAGTATCCGGCAGGGAGGTGTGCCGCATGGCAGAATGCAAACCCATAGAACAAGGTTTCAGCAGAGACGGTTATATTACCGACCAGGACTGTTTCTCATCCGTACGCTATCGGACTATACCGGCATGTGATAACGGATGCGGTTTCATTGCTGCTTACAACATGAGAAAAGCCCTTGGTCATGATGTTGACTGGGATGACGTGCGGCGTGAGATGGATGGAATGCACCGGCTCCGTGTTCCTGGGCCGACGCTTATGAAAATCATGAGGAAATATCTTGCCCTTCATGTGCCGCAGTATAAGGAAACATCAGGCAAAGATGAAGTATGTGCTGCAGCTGAGAACAGCATCACAGGCATATTCCGCTATACGGAAGGACATGTTCCTCACTTTGTTAGTTTTGTAAGGCAGACTGACGGATCCTTAAGGCTGTTTAATGTTGCGGAGGGGCTTGAGGACTGCACGATGTCTGTGGAGCTGTTCCGGAAAGAGCATTTTCTGCACGGTACGGTAATTCTGTTTTATGTGCCGGCTGACGAACATGAGAAGGTATAGGGAGAAACCATGAAAGCGTCGATAATAATTAATCTTATCACAGCGGTCTGTGTGGCTGCGGCAGTACGGAAGCATATCAAAGAGTCAGGAGTGAAGCATGTCATGCGGTATTATACGACTCTTTCGAACATACTCTGTGCTGCGGCATCGCTGTTCGTTATGCTGTGCAGGCTTACGGGTGCCGTTCCGAACTGGGTGCTTGTATTCAAGCATGTTGGCACAGTCGCTGTTACGCTGACACTTCTCGTAGTTCTGCTCTATCTCGGACCTGCATACAGGAACTACAAGGATCTGCTTTCCGGACCCAGCTTCTTTCTCCATCTGTTCTGCCCGCTTCTTGCTATCGTCTCGCGCATCGCATGGGACAGGCCGGAGGGAGGATTAGGCGTAGTCTTTCTCGGTGTGCTCCCGGCGCTGCTCTACGGACTGCTGTATTTTCAGAAGGTTGTCGTCGCACCGGAAAACAGACGCTGGGAGGATTTTTATAAGTTCAACGGCAACGGTAAATGGCCGATAAGCGCCGTCTCCGTCATGGGCGGCTGTTTCGTCATCAGCCTGCTGCTCTGGCTTTGCGACTGAATAGACAGTTTTTCTGATTTACTAGTAATATATGGGAGAAAAGCATATGGATTTCAGATCTGCCGAAAAACTGGGATTTGCATCCGACTACATGGAAGGAGCCCATCCCGAGATACTCAGGAGATTATCCGAAACCAATTTTCTGAAGAGTCCAGGCTATGGAATGGATGATTTCTCCGAGACTGCAAGGGATAAGATCCGCCAGGCATGCGATGCACCCGGTGCGGAAGTCTATTTTCTCACCGGAGGAACGCAGACCAACGCAGTGGTCATAAGCGCACTGCTGCGTTCATATCAGGGCGTGATCTCCGCTGACACGGGCCATATCAACGGCCACGAGGCCGGTGCTATAGAGCTCGGAGGCCATAAAGTGCTCACTCTGCCGAACAGGGACGGAAAGATCACTGCAGAACAGCTCATCACTTATCAGATGGCATGGTGGCAGGATGAAAACCGTGAGCATATCGTTATGCCGGGGATGGTCTATATCTCCCAGCCGACGGAACAGGGGACGATTTACTCGCTCGAGGAGCTTGAGGCTTTGAGCGCAGTGTGCAGAGCAAGTGATCTTCCGCTGTATCTTGACGGCGCAAGGCTCGCATATGCGCTTGCCTGTCCGGAAAATGATGTCACCCTGCAGGATATAGCAAGGCTTTGTGATGTGTTTTATATTGGCGGTACGAAATGCGGAGCGCTCTTCGGAGAAGCAGTGGTCATTCCCAGGTTCGGACTTATTTCCGGTTTCTTTTCGATAATAAAACAGCATGGAGCATTGCTTGCCAAGGGCAGGATAGCGGGCATCCAGTTCGAGACACTCTTTACAGACGATCTTTATCTGAAACTCGGAGAAAATGCGATCCGCGCCGCAAACAGGATAAGATCGGTTCTAAAGGAAAAAGGCTATGAACTGGCGTATGAAAACCCCACAAATCAGATTTTTGTTGTATTGAGCAAGGATAAAGCTGCAGAGCTTTCAGATGATGTTGATCTTGGCTTTTGGGAAAACCTCGATGCAGAGCGCTGCATTATGAGGATAGCAACCAGCTGGGCGACCACTGATAATGATGTGGACAGGTTGACAGCACTGCTGTGAGCCTGATATCTGAATATATACAAACTGCGGATACAGAAAACTGTTCCGCAGTTATTTTATTTTTGGCTGTATCTGTATCGTATTACGGTATATCAGATTCATATTATTGTAATATGAATGCTGAATGATCGCGAGGCCTGGACAGAGGCTTTTTTAGTTAAAAGTATTTACATAATTAACAAAAATGACTATTATGTATTCAGCTGATTTATTCATTTTATATATTACAGGAGGAAGTGAATAATGACCGAATCTTTAGCGTACCTGCCTGTATGTCTCGGGGTGCTCGCCCTGCTTTTCGCTGTATATCTTATAAGAAAAGTCGGCAGCGCGGATCCCGGCACCGAGAGGATGCAGGAAATAGCATCTCATATCCATGAAGGTGCAAGAGCTTTCCTTGTGTCGGAGTATAAGATCCTTATTATATTTGTCGTGATCCTGTTTCTGGCTATTTGTCTGGGCATCAACTGGAAAACGGCTCTCAGCTTTCTTGTCGGCGCCCTGTTTTCGACTGCTGCCGGTTATATAGGAATGAACGTAGCTACTAAAGCAAACGTCCGTACTGCGGCAGCGGCAAAGGATAAAGGAATGAACGGCGCACTGTCCATCGCTTTCTCGGGCGGAGCGGTAATGGGGATGTGTGTTGTCGGCTTCGGACTCTTCGGAGCCTGCTTGATTTATATAATCACCAAAGATACGGATGTCCTTTCCGGTTTCTCACTTGGCGCATCGTCCATAGCGCTTTTTGCACGTGTTGGCGGCGGTATTTATACCAAGGCGGCCGATGTCGGAGCTGACCTTGTCGGAAAAGTTGAAGCCGGCATCCCTGAGGACGATCCGAGAAACCCTGCCACCATAGCGGATAACGTCGGCGATAACGTCGGCGACGTGGCAGGCATGGGCGCTGACCTCTTTGAGTCATATGTAGGCTCACTGGTCTCGGCCGTGATCCTCGGCGTGGCTGTTTACCGTGCTGAAGGCGCATTCTTCCCCTTGCTAATTGCAGCACTCGGCATAGCGGCCGGAATAATCGGTTGCTTCTTCGTTAAGGGCGACGAGAATTCAAATCCTCACAAAGCCCTTAAGATGGGCAGTTATGTAGCTTCGGTGATAGTGATCATCGGATCGATCGCACTGAGCTATGTGTTCTTCAAGAGCATTCTTGCAGCGATCGCGATAATCTGTGGCCTCGTAGTCGGCCTCGTCATCGGCCTGGTCACTGAGATATATACTTCTTCAGACTATCGATTTGTAAAGAAAATTGCACAGCAGTCAGAAACAGGTCCGGCCACAACAGTTATAAGTGGTATAGCGGTCGGCATGCAGTCCACAGCTGTGCCGATAATTCTTATCTCTGTGGGAATTATTGGAGCTTATCTCGCATTTGGCCTTTACGGCATTGCCCTTGCGGCTGTCGGAATGCTTTCTACCACGGGCATTACAGTAGCGGTCGATGCATATGGTCCTATAGCAGATAACGCCGGCGGCATCGCTGAGATGTCCAGACTGCCAAAGGATGTAAGAAAGATAACCGATAAACTAGATGCGGTCGGGAATACTACAGCGGCAATGGGCAAGGGCTTCGCCATCGGTTCCGCTGCACTTACTGCTCTGGCGCTCTTTGTTTCATATGCACAGGCGGTGAACCTTTTCAACAGCGGCATCAATCTTCTCGATTACAAAGTAATAGTAGGTCTGTTTATCGGAGGCATGCTGCCCTTCCTTTTCTCATCCATGACGATGGACTCCGTTTCCAAGGCAGCATACAAAATGATCGAGGAAGTACGGCGTCAGTTCCGCACGATCCCCGGTATACTTGAAGGCACCGGCAAGCCCGACTACACACGTTGCGTTGCGATCTCTACGCAGGCTGCGCTCAAGGAAATGCTTGTTCCCGGCATTATGGCTGTAGTTGCGCCTGTTCTTATCGGTGTGCTGCTCGGACCTACAGCTCTAGGAGGATTGCTTGCGGGAGCGCTCGTCACCGGTGTTATGCTTGCGGTGTTCATGTCCAATTCAGGCGGAGCATGGGATAATGCCAAGAAATATATAGAAGACGGCAACCATGGCGGCAAGGGCTCCGATGCTCACAGGGCAGCAGTCGTCGGCGATACGGTGGGCGATCCTTTCAAGGATACGTCCGGCCCTTCTATCAATATCCTTATAAAGCTCATGACGGTAGTTTCACTTGTGTTTGCGCCGCTGTTTCTCGCAATAGGCGGACTGTTTTAAAAGGAGGCAGTTATGTTAGAATATCCTTCCGATTTCAACGGCATTATCGAAAATGCAAAGTCTTATAATCATCCGTGGAGAATAGCGGTTGCAGGATCTGACAACGAAAACATACTCAGGGGTGTTTTTGAAGCGCAGGAGGCGGGCTTTGCCGAGCCGGTGCTTATAGGCAGCTATAAAAAGACGAAGGCTATGCTGGATTCTCTCGGCTATTCGGGCAGAAGCTATGATTTCTATCCGGTAACCGATAATACCAGTCCCGTTCAGTATGCCATAGAGATGATACAGGCCGGCAGCGCGGATGTGCTCATGCGCGGCAACGTCCAGACAAGGGACTTTCTGCTTCCGATTCTCAACAAGGCAAACCATCTTGTTCTCGAAGACAGACTTGTGACCCAGATAAACGTTATGAGGCTCCGTGACTATGATAAGCTGATCGCGGTCTCGGATGTTACTCTTCTTATAGAGCCTACCATAGAGCAAAGGGAGAAGGTCATCCAGAATATGGTGGAAGTCCTGCTCAAGTTCGGTATTCGCAAGCCGAATATTGCCCTGCTTTCACTGGTGGAAAAGCCGAGTTTTCACATGAAGGATACTGTGGAGGCACAGACGATAGTCATGCATCATCAGGATGAGCCTCTCGCGGACTGCAATCTATACGGCCCCATAGCATATGACCTTATCATAAGCAAGGAGGCTGCCAGACTCAAACATTTCGAATGCGAAGCATGCGGCGAGTTCGACGGCATAGTCGTTCCGAATCTTCTAGCAGGCAACCTGATATGCAAATTCTGGGACTTCCAGCTGAACGCACGCGGCTGCGGCGTAATTGCCGGCACAAAGATACCTATAGCTATTTCCGGTCGAAGCGAAACGGTGGAGCATGCCTTCCTGTCGATCGCGGCATCCATAGCTATGGCAGACTGATCTGTTTTCAATGCAAAAACTCCCATCCACCGGATGGGAGTTTTTGTATTGAATTCAGTTTCAGCAGAGTTCTGTTTCCGGATTATCTTTATCTGTGTAGCCTGTCACCGGGACCACACCGAAGATCTTTTCTATTAGTTCGGCAAGCTCGTCTCTTGCGCGGATAACGCGGTTTTTGTTTATGTCCGTAAATCCGTCGATAGGGAAGAAAACAGCACTTGTTTCTTCAGTGATCTTGCCGATCTCACTCTGTCTCCAGGTCCAGCGCCTTGTCCTTACTTCATTTCCAGAAACATAGACCAGCTCGTTTTCGTCGGGCTTCTCGGGTTCAGTCTCGCCGAAGGGGATGAAGGTGTCACCTGCCTGAGAGAAACGGACAAGAAGATCGCCCTTCAATGTGTCAAGGTCATGTGTGCCCATCGGCAGGGAGTATTTAATGGAAATTGCGTTGTTCAGATC
>CACYDX010000250.1 GCA_902773255.1 Oscillospiraceae bacterium | reverse complement strand
GCCGTTATCACCGATATGGACGAACCGTTGGGATATGCTGTAGGAAATGCGCTGGAGGTGAAAGAGGCTATAGCCGCTTTGAAGGGCGAGGAGTGCGGTGAGCTCATGAACCTTTGCCTGACGCTTGGATCATATATCCTGCTGGATGCAGGTATTGCGCAAAGCGAGGATGAAGCGCGCCAGATGCTGAGCCTTACAGTGAAGGACGGCAGTGCCTTGGACAAGCTTGCGGAGCTGATCAAAGCCCAAGGCGGTGATGCTGCGGCAGTGTACGATACTTCGCTTCTGCCCGATGCCCCGGTAAAACTGGATGTGGCGAGCAATTGCCAGGGATATGTGGAGCATATAGCGGCTGAGGAGGTAGGCCTTATTTCGATGCATCTAGGGGGCGGAAGGATAACCAAGGACAGCGTTATAGATCTTTCGGTCGGAGTAGTCCTGAACAAAAAGGTGGGAGATCATGTTGATGCCGGTGAGGTTATCGGCACGATCCATGCGGCAACTGCCGAAGCGGCAGCCGAAGCCGCTGATGATCTTCGCGAGTGCTACAGCATCACAGAGGATAAAGTTTCAAAGAAAGCATTCATAAAATCTGTAGTCAGATAGTTTTATGAATGATACAGATACGGCATTTTGATTTGATACAGAAAAAGACCGGGACGGCAGTATAACCGTTCCGGTCTTTTATAAGCTTTTTTCAGTACATCAGGGGATGCAGTGGGTGCAGAGATAATCGAACACAGCGCTCACTCCGGCTCCGTTGAGGCTTATGCCGTCTGAAGAGGCGTATTCAGCCTGAAGCATGCCGTCTTTGCAAACTTCGGAAGCGGTATCGGCATACCATACAGCCTTGTCAGTGCAGACAGACTTTAGCCAGTTATTGGCAAGTATCACTTTTTCCGGAGTGATGGTTCCTTCGTATGCGTCTGTTACGGAAGATATGCTGCAGCAGATTATTTTTGTAGATGGCGACTGGCCAAGGATGGTGTCTATAAGGTTCTTATAGCCGTTTATAAAGCTCTCCTCACTAACAGTGGAAAGACCGTCTTTGCCGATCATTATGACCAGTATCTCAGGCTTGGAGATCATCGCGGCATTTCCGGCACTAACGGTGGAACCGTCACCAGGGAAACGGATCGCCGCGGCGTAAAGATCATTAACATCAACTGTACCTTCAGCCCCGAGCCAAACCTTGCCTGCATCAGCTCCATAGGTTATCACTGAGTTATTGGTGCTGTCACAGAGAAAGGTGAGGGAGGCGATATATTCATCGCCCATGTTCTTGCATTTCTTCAGCTCATTTAGAGTACCGGCTTCGGCAGCTGCTGTGCCGGAAGAAGCAGGGATATTGTCCGGCTGTTTACTGTCCTTCCTGGAAGATGACGAAGCCTCACCCAGCTGCACAACAGGGATGACACGCTCACCTGGATAGGGGTTTACAAGGCAGTATATCAGTCCTACCAGCACTGACAGCAGCGCTATAAGAACAAGTATGGCCCATATGACGTTTTTAAATTTGACTATAGTATCTAACATAAGGGATCACTTCCGAAAAACATGGCGGGGCATTGCCCCGCCATATGTCGTTACCTATTATTTTATCAGCCTTCTGCTTCAGCAAGAGCCTTGGCTTCCTCAATGACCTTCTGCTGGACGTTGCCGGGAGCTTCCTCATAGCGAACGAACTTGCAGGTGAAGGAGCCGGCGCCCTGGGTCATGGAACGCAGGTCGATGGTGTAGGTGCTCATTTCCGCCATCGGGACTTCCGCTTCGATGGTGGTCATGCCATCCTCGGCGGGCATGGAGCCCATCATGGTGCCGCGGCGCTTGGAGTTGATGTCGCCGATGATCGCGCCCTGATACTCGTCGGGAATCGTGACGAAGAGCTGGCCGATCGGCTCAAGGATGGTGGGCTTGGCCTTGGGGATACCGTCCTGATACGCAAGACGCGCGGCGGTCTGGAAGGCCATATCGTTGGAGTCGACCGGGTGATAGGAGCCGTCGTACAGCGTGGCCTTCAGGCCGACGAGCGGATAACCCGCCAGCACGCCCTTCTGCACGGCGTTGCGCAGGCCCTTCTCGACGGAGGGGAAGAAGTTCTTCGGAACGGAGCCGCCGAAGACCTCCTCGGCGAAGATCATGTCGTCGGACTCCTCCTGCGGCTCAAAGCGGATCCAGACGTCGCCGAACTGGCCGCTGCCGCCGGACTGCTTCTTGTGGCGGCCGTGGGCTTCGACCTTGGCCTTGATCTTCTCGCGGTAGGCGACCTTGGCCGGGCTCAGCTCGACGTCCACGCCGAAGCGGCTCTTCAGCTTCGCGCACAGCACGTCGATCT
>CACYDX010000249.1 GCA_902773255.1 Oscillospiraceae bacterium | reverse complement strand
GAAAAACAGACTTACAAAACGCTGAGACCCGAGCTGAGACCCGAATGGTATGTTAACGGTGAAGCATTATTCTACGTCTGTCCGAAGCAAAGGAAAAGAAAAGAATGCTTTTTGCAATGATTTATGATATATTTGATAAAAAGAAAGATGACGTAGCAACAGACATGGAGAAAGACAGATGAAAACTATCTATCTTGACTGCGGTATGGGCGCCGCGGGCGATATGCTCACAGCCGCGATTATCGAACTGCTCCCGGATCCGGAGGATATGCTGAGAAAACTGAATGAGCTTTCTATCCCCGGAGTAGTATTTCAGCGGGAGAGGATAACACGCAGCGGCATCATGGGAACTCATATGCATGTATTTGTCGACGGCGAAGAGGAAGGCAGCGGGCATGAGCATCACCATGGTCATTCACATTCCATGCCCGGCGATATAGAACATTTCATCGGGCATCTTCCCGTAAGTCAGCAGGTGAAGGATAACACGGCAGCGGTATACATGCTTCTGGCGGAGGCGGAGAGCAAAGTGCACGGCCGCCCGGTCACCGATATACATTTCCACGAGATAGGAACTCTCGACGCGATAGCGGATATTACTGCCGTGTGCATGATAATGGAAGAGCTTGCTCCAGATGCCGTTCTTGCTTCACCGGTGCATGTCGGCAGCGGTTCTGTCCGCTGCGCGCACGGTCTGCTTCCCGTTCCTGCCCCTGCCACTGCGGAGCTTCTCAAAGGCATTCCGGTCTACGGCGGGAGCATTCAGGGCGAGCTCTGCACTCCCACCGGAGCTGCTCTTCTTAAGCATTTTGTAAAGAGCTTCGGCGATATGCCTGCCATGGAAGTTGAAAAGATCGGATACGGAATGGGCATGAAGGAGTTCGAAAGGCTCAACTGCGTCCGCGCATTCCTTGGCAGCACTGCGGATAAGCAGGATACCGTCTGCCACCTCTCATGTAATGTGGACGACATGACCGCCGAGGAGATAGCCTTTGCCACCGAAACGATCCTGGCAGCCGGAGCGAGAGATGTTTACACCGTGCCCCTCGGTATGAAGAAAAACCGGCCCGGCACGATGATCTGCGTCATCTGCGATACGGACAGGAGCGATGAATTTGCTTCCCTGATCTTTAAGCATACATCCACCACAGGCGTTCGCAGACTGCTCACAGGCAGATATGTGCTGGAGCGCAGCACATCGCTGCTCGAAACGAAATACGGCCCTGTGTGGGTGAAGCATTCAGGCGGCTACGGCACCGAGCGCGAGAAGTTCGAATACGAGGACCTCGCGAGGATAGCCCGCGAGCAGGGAAAGAGTATAGTTGAGATCCGAAGGGAACTCGGATCGGAAGGATGGATAAATGAGTAAAAGTACCAAAAAGCTTTGCTATGCCGCCGTTTGTCTTGCTCTGGCGCTGGTGCTTCCGTTCCTCACGGGACAGATCCCCCAGATAGGGCAGGCCCTCAGCCCCATGCATATCCCCGTTTTTCTCTGCGGCTTCCTCTGCGGCTGGCCCTGGGGCATAGCTGTCGGATTTATAGCGCCGCTGCTTCGCTCCGTTCTCTTCGGCATGCCTGCCATCTTCCCGGGAGCCTGTGCCATGGCCTTTGAGCTTGCAACTTACGGTTTCGTCAGCGGTATCCTTTATAAGCGCTTACCGGATAAGACATGGAGCATCTATGTTGCGCTCATAGCCGCAATGATCTGCGGCCGCATCGTATGGGGCATTGCGCGATATATCTTCGCCGGGCTTTCAGGTTCAACCTTCCCGATGAGCGCCTTCATAGCCGGAGCGGTGACTAATGCCATCCCCGGCATCATTCTGCATATAGTGCTCGTCCCCATACTCATAATGGCGATGAAAAAGGCGCATCTTGTGCTGAATGACTGAAGCGCCAGCTCTGGAGAGGTTCAGGCGCCTGCAGATACTCGACGGCACCGCTCTCAAGCTCATCGCCGTGGTCAGCATGGTCTTAGACCATATAGGCGATTGCTTTTTCCCGGGAGCGACATGGCTTCGTGCGGTCGGCAGGATAGCAATGCCTGTGTTCGCATTCTGTGTGTCGGAGGGCTTTCTCCGCACGCGTGACAGAAAGAGCTATCTTCTCAGGATGCTGCTTTTCGGCCTGATAAGCGAAGTTCCCTTCGACCTTTTTGCATCCGGGAAGCTGTTCGACCTCAGCCATCAGAATATTATGTTAACCTTTTCCTGGGCTCTTGCCGGGCTGATCTGCTTCGAACGGATAATGACGAAAGAGCGCAGCCCGATAAGGGATATCTCAGCCGCATTCGTCTTATTGGGCTTTCTCGCAGGTTCGCTGCTGCTTCGCCTCGACTACAATATGACCGCTACGGCCCTGATCTTTGTGTTCTGGCTTTTGAAGGATAAGGCCGATTGGGTCGGGAACACGGCAGCCGCGGCAGTCCATGCGGCTTTTCGCAACAGGGGAGTCAACTGGTTCGGACTGCTCGGCTTCATTCCCGTGTTCATGTATAACGGTAAGCGGGGAAGAGGACTGAAATGGTTTTTCTATGTCTTCTATCCGGCCCACATGCTGCTTCTGTTTATGATAAAACGATATATATGAATTG
This sequence comes from Oscillospiraceae bacterium, assembly GCA_902773255.1. GTDB lineage: Bacteria > Bacillota > Clostridia > Oscillospirales > Oscillospiraceae > Limivicinus. The sequence continues at coordinate 18,926 of CACYDX010000249.1, read as the reverse complement.
AAATTCAAAGAAGAGTCGGTTTTTGCCGGCTCTTTTTTTGTTTTCAACTTAATCGTTTTCGTGATAAAACAGCAAATTAATCAGCAAACAAGTAAATATGCCGATATGCAATATTCACAATTGAAATAAGCCGCTTTTGAGCGAAGTGCTTAAATTATTAATTATCGAAAAGATTATAATTGATAATAAGAAATTAAGGTGTAAAATAACAATTAAGTTATATCATTACTTAGTCATTAAATATAGAAAAAACTTAAAAAGGATATCAGTACAGCGTATTGCGTATTTAACCGAGAGGTCGGCTTACCGGGCGATCGGCTAAAATAAATCATTTGGAGGAAAGAAAATGAAAAAAGTCATTGCATTGCTTCTGGCAGTCATGATGGTTGCGGCGCTCTGCGCCTGCGGCCAGTCAGCGGCTCCTGCAGCAAGCGCCCCGGCAGCAAGCACCGATTCTGCTCCTGCAGCAAGCATAGCATCAGAACCGGCAGCTGCCAAGAAGACCATCTATGTTCTCGCACCGAACCCTGACCACGGCTGGACCGGCGCCATCGGCGTTTTCGCCAAGGCAAAGGTCGATGAGCTGAATGCTGAAGGCAAATACAACGTTGTCATGCAGTCATTCGCCACTGCCGATGACCAGATCAAGCAGATCGAAGATATCGTTGCCAACTACAAGGGCGACGGCTCTGTCGGTGTTGCAATGCTGCCTGCCGGCGGCGATGTTGAGAACGCCATCCGTCAGCTCGCCGATGCAGGCATCCCCTACACCGCAGCCGACCGTATCATTCCTTCCGTGAAGGACACCGCTGTTTCCAACATCAAGTACGACAACGTTGAGATCGGCGCTGCTGCTGCTGCTTACCTCGTTGCCAACGGCATGGTCGAAGGCGACAAGGCAGTTGTTATCGAAGGCGACGGCTCCTCTGCCGATACCGAGCGTACCGACGGCTTCAACGGCTACCTCAAGGGCGAGGTTGAGTACAACGGCAAGAAGATAGAAAAACCCTGGTCCAGCCTTGCAACCGTTTCCTACTCCGGCTCCACCGGCTGGAACCCGGCCAATTCTCAGGCTTACTTTGAGACCTATCTGTCCAACCCCGCCAATGCCGATACCAAGTATATCGCCAGCTGGGACTCCGGACTCACAATGGGCGTCTGGGCTGCACTTGAAGGCTCCGCCATCGACCAGACCACCAAGGATGCATTCCTTGCAAATCACCCCTTCATCACCGGCTGCGGCGGCCCGAAGGCCATGTACGTCATCCTCGCCGGTGACTTCAGCGCATATCCTGTTGCCGAGCAGTTCGGTGGCATCATGGACGTCACCTATCCTCCCGCAATGATCCAGGATACCGTCCAGGCTCTTGTCGATTATTTCGATGGCAAGGATGTTCCTCAGGAGAACACCCAGTCCGCTCAGTGCGTAACTACTGAGAACGTTGCGGACTTCATGGACAAGGGATTCGAATAATCCTCTCTTTTACCCAATATAGATTCAGGCGGTGCCCCGGTTACCGGGACACCGCCGCTCATAATTGGAGAAGCCTATGAATATTTTGGAAATGAAAAAGATCAGCAAGGCCTTTGTCGGAGTGCCGGTACTGAAAGAGGTCGACCTTACCGTGAGAGCGGGTGAGGTCCACGCTCTGCTCGGGGAGAACGGCGCCGGAAAGTCCACGCTGATGAATATACTGACGGGTGTGCATACGCCGGATTCCGGACAGGTCATCTTCGACGGCGAGGACATAACCAACTGCTCCATCGCCGAAAGCGAGAAAAAGGGAATAGCCTTCGTGCATCAGGAACTGAACCTTTTCAATGACCTGAGGGTGTACGAAAACATTTTCTTCAACAAAGAGCTGGTGACCAGAGCCGGCAGACTGCGCAAGCAGGAGATGATCCACAAGTGCAACGATGTATTCGACAGGCTCGGCGTCAGCATCGATCCTCTTGAAATGGTGGAGCATCTCAGCGCCAGCGAGAAGCAGACGCTTGAGATAGCTAAGGCGATATTCGCCGAGGCAAAGCTCCTCATCCTCGATGAGCCCACAACGGCTCTGAGCAACGAGGAGATAGATCATCTTTTTGAAATAGTAAACAAACTGAAGGCAGAGGGAACGACCTTTATCTTCATCTCACATAAAATGCCGGAGATCTTCCGCATCTCCGACAGATACACTGTCCTTCGCAACGGCGAGTTCATGGAGACCGGAAACATCGCCGACACAACGGCCCAGAAGATCACATCGGTCATGGTGGGCAGCAGCTTCAGCACGGCTGAGATCTACCACACCAGGCCTCTCGGCGATGAACTGATGAGCTTCAAAGATGTCTCCGGACCCGGATTCGAGGATATTGTCCTGTCTGTGCGCAAGGGAGAGGTTCTTGGTATAACCGGTCTGCAGGGTTCCGGGACCAGCGAATTCCTGCAGTCGGTCTTCGGTGAGCTTCCCGTTTTCACCGGAGAGGTAGTGATCGGTGGAAAGGAGTTCAGAAACAACAGCATCCACCACGCTATGAAAAACAGGATCGCTTTCCTCCCTGCCAACCGCAAGGAAAACTCCGTCGTTCCGGATATGTCGATCCTTGAGAATATGTATATTTCCGAGCACACCCTCTCCTCCGACAAGCCGATAATAAAGCAGGACCTTGAGCTCGGCAAGTACGGCGTGCAGAAGGAGAACCTGAACATAAAGGCGGCCACTCCGCACAATCTCGTCGTGTCGCTTTCGGGCGGCAACCAGCAGAAGGTATTCTTTGCAAGATGGCTCAATACCGAAGCCGAGATCCTTCTTCTGGACAACCCCACCCAGGGCATCGACGTGGGAGCGAAGGCGGAGATATACAAGCTGATACTGAAACTCGCGGAGGAGGGGAAGACCGTTGTGGTCAATTCCCAGGAGATCCCCGAGCTGCAGCGCATAGCAGACCGCTGCGCGGTGTTCTATTCGGGCAGGATAGTGAAACTGCTCAGCCATGATGAAATAACGGAGCATACGGTGATGATGTATGCAACTAATGCAGTAGATGTTGAGGAGGCAAAACAGTTATGAGCGGTGAAAAGATAAAAGCCAAACGCGGCGGATTCTCGATAGGGCAGTATTCGTATGTCCTTATATTTGCGGCGCTGTTTCTCGTTTACTTCATAACCAGCAAGGGCCAGCTCAGATGGACCGGCGTGACCAATATCCTGAGGCACACCGCCGTCGTCGGCATGCTGAGCCTTGGTATGGGGCTTGCTATAATAATAGGGGAGATAGACCTCTCAGTCGGCGCCATAATGTGCTGTGACGCCTGCGCGGGCTGCGTCCTGTTCAACGCCCTTTGCGCGGCGGGCTGCCCGGTATGGCTCATATTCCTGCTGATAGTGCTCTTCTGCCTCATCTTCGGAACGCTTCTGGGTTTCTTCAACGGAATTCTGATAGGCAAGCTGGGGTTGCCGGCCTTCATTGTAACCCTTGCCTCGCAGCTTATATACCGTTCGGTATCGCAGTACTGCAGCCGCGCGCTCCCGGCCTATGTAACAGGCGATCCCTCAAACAACTACAAGATGGTGCAGGGCGCGGCGAGAGATGTTATGTATAAGTTCGGAAACGGCAAGGTATTCACTCTCCCTGTATGCGGGCTTATCTTCATAGTTCTTGCTATCGTGCTGATCTATGTATCGACCAATACAAAATACGGCAAGCGCCTCTTCGCCATCGGTTCCAACTCCAAGGCGGCGCACATGGCCGGCGTGAACGTGGAGTGGACCAAGGTCTCGGTATTTGCACTCACAGGCCTCCTATGCGGAATAGGCTCGGTTATGTGGCTGTGCATGCAGAGCAACGTTGACCCCGCCACCACAGGCGTTAACAACGAGATGTTTGCCATCGCGGCAGTCGTTCTCGGCGGCATTTCGATGTCAGGCGGCAAAGGCAAGCTCATCGGCGTTATATTCGGCGCCCTGAGCTACACTGTGATAGATAAGATCATTGCGGCGCTGAACGTCGACTCCCTGATAAACAACTCCATAAAGGGCGCTATACTCCTTGTTGCCATCATCATCCAGGTGATAGGACCCAGGCTCAGAAACAGCAAGGTAAAGAAACAGAAAGCCTGAACAGGATCAATCAGAAATCAGAATACCCGGGATACGCGATAAGCGTTTCCCGGGTATTCTCGTTTGTGTGCGGTTATCAGTTTCTTATAAAGAGCGCTCTGTTTATCGTGTCTTCAGCATTGTAGGATGTCCAGTAATATCCGTTGTCCGCCGCTGAATATTCGAGCTTGCCTGTGCCGTTGTTGTATATGACCGTGGTCTTTTCAAGACCTGTGCCGTTGTATACCATAGTGATCTCAATGGCGTTGCTGTAGGTCATAACTCCGTTTGCGTCCATCTTGCCGGAGAAGCTCCAGATATAACGTTTGGAAGCGCTGTCAGGCCATGTGACCGAAACGCTGTAAGTGTCGCCGGAACCTGTGACGTCCATATATGCGCGGCCTGCGATCTTATCGTGGAAGTTTCCCGCATAGCCGGTAGTCGGAGCAGGAGTTGGAGCAGGTGCGGCGCCTATCGTGATAGTTGCCTGTGCAGTGTCGGTGTAGCCGTAATTGTTGGAGTAGCGGCAGTATACCTTCCACCCGTTGGCGGCGGCGGGAATATTGCTCAGGGTCATCTTGCTGTACATTCCGTCGGTTATCGTCATGCCGGGCAGCAGTGTGGCAAGGCTGGCATCGTTGTAGGCAACGTCAGTTTTCGAATCCGGGCTTACGAAATGCCATACGACGAATGTGGCGTTCACATAGTCGGCGCCGAAGGTGAGCGTTCCGCCGGCCTGCACCGTCTGTGATTCGGGATTGCGCTTGATCTGAGGGGTGGAGCTCGTAGTGCCGGGCGTGGTCGGGATAACGGTGAGCAGAGCGGTGGCCGTGTCGGTGTAGCCTGAGTTGTTGGAGTAGCGGCAGTATACCTTCCAGCCGTTCATGTTGTAAGTAATGTTGCTGAGGTACATCGTGCTGTACATGCCGTCTTTTATCGTGGCGTAGGGGAATACCTTTATTGCCTTGTCATAGGTTATGTCTATGCTGCCGTCAGGACTCACGAAGTGCCACACGGCCCATATCGCATTCTCGTAGCCTGCCACGAAACTGCATGCTCCGCCTTCGTTTACAGTCTCAGAAGTGGGGCTCTTTGTTACGATCGGAGTCTGCGGCTTCGGAGTAGCTGTTGGTTTGGGAGTGGGAGTCGGCGTAGCAACGGGGGGTGGTGTCGGCACCGGTGTGGGCTGGGGAGTCTCCGAAGGCTGGATTATTATCACGGGAGGGAGCTCCTCTGTTGCCTGCGGCTGTTCCGACGATGTAACTATCTCTATCTGCGGCTGCTGTTGTTGCTGTTGCTCCTGCTGAGGCTTCGAACTTTCCTTCCTGGCCCCGCAGCCGGCGGCAATAATGACTGATGCCAGCAGCAGAATTATAAGGATCAGGGTAAAAACATTTTTCTTCATAAGAACCTCGAAAATATAAACAGTTGCACGGAATGCTTCCGTCATGGATACTCTAACACCGGCGTCCTGTCTTTTCAATAGAGCTTTGCGAACAAGCTGTGAACAAAAGGGCCCCGGCTTCAAGTTCGGGTGCGGGCCATGGAAGGCTCTCTTATATATACGACGCAGATCGTCGTTCGTCCGCAGTATTGTTTCCTTATTTTGCGTTTATGTCAATAAATTCCGCCTTAAGCTTTGAGGCAATGAACTTCTGGCTGGAATAAAGGCTGAAGTAGCCGGAAAGCATATAGGCTATCCCGCAGGAGAGCGCGAAGTATGCGACAGAGCCCGAGCCGAAAAGTTCAACGGAAAGAAGGATGGAAGCCACAGGGCAGTTAACAGCTCCGCAGAAGAGGCATACAAGCCCTATCGCTGCGGCAAATCCGGCCGGAATGCCCAGCAGCGGACCTATCAGGCAGCCGAATGTGGCGCCTACGAAAAAGCAGGGGACCACCTCGCCGCCCTTGAAGCCTGACCCTAATGTTATCGCAGTGAAAAGCAGTTTCCAGAAAAACGCGTCCGGTCTTGTAAAGCCTTCCTCTATGGCGGCCTTTATGCTCTCCATGCCGGCGCCGTTGAACTCGCTCGTGCGAAGGAGCAGCGTAAGTCCCGCTATCACGGCGCCGCCGGCAAAAACCCTTATAAAGTCGTTGGGAATATATTTTTTCAGAGCGTGTTCGCTCCCGTGCATCACGAGGCAGAAAACTATGCTCAGCAGAGCAATGAGCACTGAAAGTCCGGCTGTTCTCAGAAGCATGCTCCATTGCAGGCTGACTGCGCTGATCATAAAATGCTCACCCGGAATGCCGAACAGCCTGGACATGCCCAGAGCGGCCAGCGAGGCTGTAAGGCAGGGAACAAATGCGGAATAATGTATCACACCGACGGACACGACCTCCAGCGCAAACACCGTAGCCGTAAGGGGCGTTCCGAAGAGGGCGGAGAACACGGCACTCATTCCCGAGAGCGTGGCGATGCGAAGGTCCGCATCGTCCAGTTTGCACAGCCTTCCGGCGAAGTTGCCTATGCTGCCGCCTATCTGCAGCGCTGCTCCCTCACGTCCTGCGCTTCCGCCGCACAGGTGGGTCAGCACGGTGGAGAGGAATATTGCCGGCATGAGCGCTATAGGCACGCGCTGGCCCGACTGTATGGACTCTATTATCGTGTTGGTGCTCTTGTTAACGGTGCGGAAAAGCCGGTATATGAGAACTATCAGCAGGCCTGCAGCAGGCAGGAGATAGATCAGCCAGCTGTTTGAAGCGCGCAGCGATGTAACAAAGCCCACGCTCAGGTGAAAAGCCGAGCCCACAAGACCGCCGGCGGCGCCTGTGAGCAGTGCAATGAGGGTCCACTTTAAAAAGCAGATCAGTGTTCTTTTTATTGCGTCCGAGTCTTTGCCGGAAAAGCTCATGTGTATACGCTCCAGGTTTACATAATATTTATATCTTCAAAGTCAGGACATTCAGGCCCAGCACGTTCTGATACTGAACGTCCCTTGCTATCTTATATACCATTCGTATGCCGATGTTTTTCATCGGATCATCGGCAATGTTCTCGTCCGAGGTCATCTTAAGACGCTCGCCCGGATCAAAGGGCACGCAGTCGTCCTTTATGCGGAGTATCACGTCATCATCCTTGTGCACAACGCGGATATCCACGGAATTCGGCCTTTTATCCTTGGTAAAGCCGTGATCTATTATATTGCCCGCCATCTCTTCCATGGCAAGCCCTGCGAGATTGGATCTGCGGGCGTCTATGCCGCGTGAAAGGCAGAAGCTCTGCACGCTCTCGGAAACTGACATGACCTCCTCCATACTGCGCAGGCTCAGATCCATCCGCTCATCCTCCGGCGTTCCGAAATCGTCCGGTATCACCATGAGCTCCTCCATGTTCCGGGGGAACTGTTTCCTTCGTATCCATGAATACAGTATCACTGTGATCGTTGTGACGATCCCGTTGAGCACGTTGGCTATATATACGCTGTTTATGCCGAGCGCCTTTATGAGGAGCGCGGTGAAGGCCGCCACGCAGACCACGCCGTCAAGTATGGAAAGCAGATGCACCAGCAGCTGCTTGCCTGATACCTGAGCGTAGCAGGTGAAGTGCATGCATATTATGCTGAACGGCATGCAAAGCGGCAGTATCCGAAGTCCGGCGACGGTCATTCCGAATACGGCAGCGGCAGGATCATGATAGAAGATCCTGGTGAAGGGAACTGCGCAGAGCATTATCCCTGCGGATATAAGGCACTGAAGGGGAATGAACCGCGCGAACATCACCCGCATCACGTCTGCCAGAGTCTGCCTGTCCTCCTCGCCGGCTGCAACGCTTATCATCATTCGTGAAACAGCGATCATACCGGTCGGCACGGCCCAGAATATCCTCATCACATAGTCTGAGGTCGCGAAGGCCGATATGGCTACCGAGCCTATATATGTCTCCATGAGGTTGTTTACTATCAGTCCGCGCGCTGTCTGATAGACATATGTGAGAGCGCCGGGAAGGCCTATCCGGACCATCTTCACGCTTTCGCCCCATGCCAGATCCTTGAAACAGAAGCTGAAATTCGACTTTCCGGAGATAAAGAATAAAAACTGAACGCCCGTGAACACCCACATGCCCAGCGATGCCGCCAGCGCAAGGCCGAGTTCGTTGAGCTTGAGGATATAGACGAACAGCCAGTTCAGAAAGATGTTTACAGCTATAAATATCAGGCTGGCTTTGATGGTGACTTTTCCCTTGTTCTCAAGGGAGAGGAAGGATGCAAAGGAGTTTCCGAGCAGCATGGGGATAAGTCCTGCCGCCTGGCCGAGCAGGTAGCGGTTGAAAAGAGGCCGGATCACAGGGTCGCGCGTTATAAAGCCGGTCAGGTCGGAAATTGCGAGGATGATGTATATCACCGTGAAACCGGCTCCTATGAGCAGACACAGCATTATGTTCAGCTTGAATACTCCCTGCATGCCGTCCCGGCGGTTTTTCCCCATATACTCCCCGCAGAGGATCACCGAGCCGCCGACGAGGATGTAGCTTATCGCCTGCATCAGCATATTTACGGGACTGTAGAGTCCGACGGCGCTCATCGCGTCCACTCCGACGAAGTTGCTCGCGAAATAGCTCGAGACAAGGCCGTTCACGGCGCCTACAGCCGCAAGGAGTATCTGCACGGGGAGCAGCCTGAACAGCAGGCCCGTCAGCATTCTGAGGTTTGACTTGTTTAAGCTTGGATGATCGTTCACTGAGACCACCTCACGTTATCTTTTGAGATACTGTGCCGATACCGGAAATTCGAAATATGTGTCGGGATAAGGTTCGTCCTCCAGCATGAAATGCCACCATTCGCAGTCGATGGGCGCAAAACCGTTGCGGATCATGCTGTTCCTGAGCGTCATCCGGTTGGCGTACTGCTCGTCAGTGATATCTCTGCAGTCCGGATGTGAAAGTTCACTGAAAAGATCGAAGGGGCTGCCCATGTCCAGCTCTTTTCCCGTTTTCATATCCAGCAGCGTAAGGTCCACCGCGCTCCCGCGGCTGTGGCTGGACATTTTTGCGATATATCCCTTGGAGAAAAGTTCCTGCTTTTCAAGGTCGGGGTAGAAGTAGGGCTTCATCCTTATATCCTGATCCTCCAGCCCCCAGAACACGAACTGTTTTACAGCGCAGGCGGGTCTGTAGGCGTCGAACACCTTCAGGCGGTATCCCTGCACGAACATCTCATTGCTCACGCCTTTAAGGGCCCTTGCCGCTTCCTTAGTGAGAAGGGCGCACGGCTCCTCATAGCCGTCTATGCGCTCGCCTATGAAGTTATATGTTGAATAATATCGGATCTCCTGCACTATATGCGGGATCATATCCGCCAGCACCACGAATCCTGAGGGATCCATGGCTGCTCTCCGCTGATGATCGGTCGCCATTCAGGCCTCCTGTATGATGTATATGAACTAACTGCCGGCTCAACGCCGGCAGTTGGTATTTATTATTTCAGAATAAAAGTGAGTCTGTGCGGGGCAGCAGATCGAGAAGCTGCGTCTTGCAGTTTTCTATCTCCTTCCTGCCTTCTTCGGAGTCAAAGCCTTTGCGGCGGATACGTCTGCGCATTATGCGCGTGTAGCCTACCACACGCGCCTTGTCCTCAACTTCCTTCAGCTTTGCCGGATCGTCCGTGCCGAGATACAGCTGAAGGGACTTGGCCCAGAACTGTCCCGCGGTATCGAAGTCTATGCCGAGGAAGTCCATCGTCTGCTGGTGATTGGTCTCGGCATAGCCGCAGTAGGCGTTGAACATGCTTGCCAGCTCGAATATCGGATGTCCGTGGCAGAGAGTGTCCATGTCGATCAGCAGGCACTCGCCGTTCTGGAGCATAACGTTCTTCAGGTGATAGTCGCCGTGGAGCATGTGATCGTCCTCAGGCACAGCGTCGATAAGATCATGAAGCTTTTTCCACATGTCCTCGGGGAGATAGTCCTTGAGGAAATCGCCCCAGTCGAGGGCTATGGCCTTCATATCAGGCATGGTGTCCGGTTTTACAACGGTGGAGTGGATCAGTTTGAGGAGCTCTATGCTCATCTCCGCCAGTTCGTCAACGGATTTCTCTCCGCTGATCAGAAGCTTTGCGAAACTCTTGGCGTCCAGCAGTTCGAAAACGGAGCCGTAGCCGCCGCCCTCAATGCGGACAACGTCATAGGGAATGGCGGTGGGGATGCCGAGAACGAACGCGGCGCGGGCAAGTTCACGCTCACGCTTGATCTCTGCCAGAGAATCGGGATTGAGGAAGACCTTTACTATGGTATCGGGGCCTATGCGGTATATCTTTCCGTTCGCGCCCTGGCCTATCACTTCACATCCTTCCACGGAGATCTTTCTGTATGCCTTCTCAATGCTCACCATTTCGGTGAAGCCGGTCATCTCGAAAACATCATATACTTCCGAGGATACATTCACCAGGCTGATATCCGGAACGGCCTTTTTCAGCCTGAGTATTATGCGCAGACCGGCGCTGGAGAGGTATTCCAGTTCATCGCAGTCAACTATTATGGAGTCCGCCTGAGACTCGGAGCGGATCCTGTTCATCTCCTCCTCAACGGCGGGGGCGTTGGTGGAATCTATATGGCCTATAAGTTTGATTATGAGACCGTCATCACTTTTGATGCTGCTGACATTATCCATTGTTCTTTCTCCTTTGAAGATCAGATTTTCTTTTCTATCCGCAGCACATTTCTGCCGTCAAGAAATCTGTAGCTTACTTCGTCCATGGTTTTCTTTACAAGGAAGATCCCGAGCCCGCCTATGCGTCTGTCTTCAGCTGCGAGAGTAACGTCCGGATCCTCGGCAGCCACAGGATCAAAGGGCGTGCCGCTGTCGATGAACGTGATCGCAGCGGTACGTGTATTCTCATCGAATCCGAACCGGACCGTCAGATCGCCGGTGCCGGGCGCATAAGCATATGAGGCGATATTATTCACTAATTCATCGATCGCGATATCTATCTGGGACTGCGTCTTTATGGGGCAGCCCAGCTCCTTGAGCTGTTGGTCAACGAATTTCGTAACAGCTGAGATATTCTCGACCGTTGCTTTTACAGTCAGTTCTTTCACGGGTTCCCCTCCTTCGTGATCAGGGCCGCAGTATTGGATGCAGAGCATCGTAAGATCGTCGAACTGTTCTTCGTTCCCGACGAATTTTTCCACGGCTCTGTTGACTGATTCAAGGATCTCATTCGGGTGTCTGTCCGCGTTTTCGTTCAGGACCGCGGTTATCCTGTTCAGACCGAACATCTCTTTTTCACTGTTCGTGGCCTCCGGCAGGCCGTCTGTATAAAGAAACAGCATCGTTCCCGGCTCTAGCAGCAGTTCATAATCTTCATACTTGGAGAACGGGAAGCCGCCTATCACGAAGCCGTGCCTGTCCTTGAAAACCTCGAAGTCTCCGCCCGGCTTCTTTATAATGGGGTATTCATGACCTGCGCTGGAAGCTGTGAGCCTGCCTGTGGACAGTTCAAGTATCCCCACCCAGGCTGTGACGAACATATTTGCCTGATTGTTCGAGCAGATAGCTTCGTTCGTCTTGGTGAGCACGGCGGATGGTCCCTGGCCCAGCATCGCGCAGCTCTGGAGGATTATCTTGGATATCATCATGAACAGCGCCGCGGGTATGCCTTTTCCGGATACGTCCGCCATGACCAGGCAGAGGTGATCGTCATCAACAAGGAAGAAGTCGTAGAAATCTCCGCCGACTTCCTTTGCCGGATCCATGCTGGCGAATACATCGAATTCCTTTTTGTCCGGGAAGGGAGGGAATATGCTCGGCAGCATCGCAGCTTGTATCCTCTTGGCCAGAGTGAGCTCTGTGCTTATACGCTCCTTCTCTGCTGTTATCTTGGTCAGATCGTCCTCTATGGCCTGGATATCATGCTCCATATCCGCCATAACAAGGCTTAGGTTCTCGATTTCGTCCCCTGTGCGGATGTTCAGCATGGCGAAATGGTCGGTATCCGTGATCCCGTCGCGCCGGTCAGCTACATAGCGCTCAGCAGCGCCGGCTATCTCATCTATCGGCACGGAGATCTTCTTTTTCATGTAGTTCGCGAGGGCAACGGCAACTATCGCCGTTATCACCAGCACTGCTATGCTCACCTGCAGCGCGAATTCCTTCATTCCGGAAAAAAGCTTGTCTATGGTGACATCAGCCAGGACGAAGGCGCAGATCTCCCCGTTTTCGTCGCGGATCGGAATGCCCGTAGTGCACATCCAGCCGTAGCCGGATGTTCTTGCTATATCATAGACCATGCCGGTGCCGTCCCAGTTGAGGAACTTCCTCATGCCCCTTTCGTTAACGCTCTCCCATTCGCCGGGGAGCAGGGGAGCCTCAGGATCGGAGTCCGCGATATATACCATGGCGCAGCTGGCTTCGTCATACATGGCAAGGTAGATGAAGCTTATGTCGCTGTCGTTGAGGAAGCCCCTGAGCATGCTGCTCAGTATGTCATAGTCGCTTCCGGCGCTCAGATCGAGGCCTGAATAAAAGCTGCGGTATTCCTCAGTTCCGGTAAGCTGCCGCTCTTCATCGCTGAGGCTGCGGTATATGGCCATTACTTCCTTTGAGAAAGAAACGGGATCCGCCGCGTGGGTGGCGGAGTTGCGTGCGGAATACGTTATATTATTGGCGTGCCTGATGATCTGGCCTGAAAGTGAATAGCTGTACAGACCGAGACCTATTATCAGCACAACGAGCCCCAGCAGTATGCAGCCGGTGGCCGTGGCCCGGAATAGTTTTGCAGCGAGAGAGTTGTGCAGCTTCTGGGCTGCGTTCATCTCCCGTACGGATCTATCCGGCATACCGGACCTCCTTGAAAGAAACGCTTTTTATTCTGCAGGTTGTGAAAGGGCCGCTATATCGAGCGGCACCGTTTTGAGGACTTCTGTCTTGCCCTCGAGGTTTTCATATACGAAAACGAGGTTCCAGCCCTTGCAGAGCACGCAGTGGTTCCTGCCGGAAACAAGCTGTGAAGCGAGGTGCATAACTGCGCCGTCCGCGGCGACTGTACCCTCGCGGTCCAGCTTCCAGCTGCCGGGCATGCCGCTCTGGGCTTGTGAGTTTTCGACCTTGCCGCTCTCTAGGATAGCACCCGGATCGAGTGCAACTATGTTGGTAGCCTTTGCATTGCCCTGAAGATCGGCGTAAACATAAACGAGAGCCCAGTAGGGCTGAGCATCGGGATAGACCACCGCGGCCTCGCAGAGCACGCAGTAGTTTGTCCCGGATACGAGCTGAGTGCCGAGAAGTGCAGCAGGAGTGTAATTAACGCCCATAAGGCCTTCCATTGCCTTGTCGAATGCCTTCTGCGCGTCGGCGCTCATCCCGGCGCTGTCATTGAGCGCCCAGCTGCCGGTCTTTGCTTCAGGCTTCTTCCCGGAGCCGCACGCAGCCAGGGAGCAGAGCAACAGCAGTGCCAGCGCGATCAGGAGTATTCTTTTCATTTATGCCTTTATCTTTTTTTACTCGATCGTGAGGATATCGGAGAAGCCGGTGACCTCGAAGATCTCGTTGATCACTTCGTTCACATGGAGCAGTTTCATGCTGCCCTGCTGGTTCATCACCTTCTGGACGCTCAGCAGGACGCGCAGTCCGGCGGAGGAGATGTACTCAAGGCCTGCCATGTCGAAAACAAGCTCAGTGACGCCGCCGAGGGCATCCTTCATTTCGTCTTCCAGCTGAGGAGATGTGGAGGTGTCGAGCCTTCCCTCCAGAGCAACGTTGAGCGAAGAACCGTTCAATTCCTTCTTGATGTTAAGCATGATTCATTCTCCTTTATGCATAAATAATTGATTTCAGAGTGATATGGTATTTAATGTTTTGATAAACTGTGGTATTATAAATAATTGTAATGCCGGAACAGTACGCCACATATAATACCATTATGACATTATATAATGGATTTCAGCTTACGGATAGTCCCTATTGTAAATTTTTTTGCAAAAGCAGGATTTTCTTATAAAGGAGAGGAACCAATGGATCAGACGGCTCAATCGACCCAGACAACTCAGAACGCACTTTTCCGCAAAGAGAGCGTCGAAAGCATCCAGTCGCCGGAGCAGCTCAACGACTATATGCGTGTCACAAATCCCACCGTATGGATAATTCTCGTTTCCCTTATCATCATGCTGGCCGGAATGCTGATATGGAGCTACTATGCCACTATCGACAGTTTCATCCGCGGGACTGCCATAGTGGAGGACGGCAGCATGGTGGTCGTGTTCACCGATACTCAGGTGGCCAATAATGTTGAGGAAGGGATGGAAGTCACCGCTGGGAACAGCACTTCGGTCATAACCAGTCTCGGCAGACTTGAGGACGGCACCGTCTTCGCCCTTGCCAGTACGGATCTTCCGAACGGCAGTTATGAAGCGCGTGTCCTGTTCAGGCAGACGCAGGTGATCAGACTCCTGTTCAACTGAGGCGGTGCAGATGAGCAGTAAGAAGATCAAACAGCCGGTGACAGGCGGAAAGGTCAAAGTCCCGGTGGTCATGCAGATGGAGGCGCTCGAATGCGGCGCCGCCGCTCTTGCGATGGTCATGGCCTATTATGATAAATGGGTGCCGCTGGAGCAGGTGAGGCTAGACTGCGGTGTCTCCAGAGACGGTTCCAATGCCAAAAACATACTCATTGCCGCCCGCAGCTACGGCTTCGAAGCCCAGGGGATCAAATGCGAGGTGGACGCGCTCAAATCAGGCGTGCCCTTCCCGTGCATCATCCACTGGAACTTCAACCACTTTGTCGTGCTGGACGGCTTCAAGGGCAACTACGCCTATCTTAACGATCCCGCAAGGGGAGAAGTGAAAGTCACCATGGAGGAGTTCGACCGGTCATTCACCGGTGTCTGCCTCCAGATAACCCCGGGAGAAAACTTCGAACCCGGCGGCAAGCCCAAGAGCACTCTGGAGTTTGCCCGCAAGAGGCTGGAAGGAGCGGGGGTCGCCGTTGCATTCGTGATGCTGTCAACGGTGATAGGCTATCTTTTCGGCGTGATCAATCCGATGTTCACAAGGTTCTTCATGGACCGCCTGCTCACAGGCGAGAACCGGGACCTTCTCATGCCTTTCCTTCTTCTCCTGGCGGTCATGGGCGTTGCGCAGGTGGTCATCTGCTGGGTCCAGTCGATATATTCGCTTAAGATAAACGGCAAGATGGCTCTCATAGGCAGCAGCACCTTCGTCTGGAAGATCCTGCGCATGCCGGTGGAGTTCTTCACGCAGCGCATGGGCGGAGATATCCTCCAGCGCCTCGGCTCGAACTCCTCGATAGCTTCCACCCTGGTCAACACTTTTGCCCCGCTTCTCCTCAATACGATCATGATGGTGTTCTATCTGGTGGTGATGATCCGGTACAGCGTGATGCTCACCATAGTGGGTATCGTCGCCATCATCCTCAACCTTCTGGTCTCCCATATCGTCTCCGCAAAGAGAGTGAACATCACCCGCGTCCAGATGAGGGACAGCGGCAAACTCTCCTCGGCCACGGTCTCCGGCATACAGATGATCGAGACCATCAAGTCCAGCGGCGCGGAGAACGGTTATTTCCGCAAATGGGCGGGATACCAGGCCTCCGTAAATACTCAGAACGTCAGATATGCAAGGCTCAATCAGTACCTCGGCGTTATTCCCGGCCTTCTGTCAACGATCGCCAACGCCGCCGTTATGGTGCTCGGCGTATGGCTTGCGATGAACGGCGAATTCACCTTAGGTATGATCTCGGCCTTCTCCGGCTTCCTGAAATCCTTCATGGAGCCTGCCACGACGCTCATCTCCGCGGGACAGACCATGCAGGAGATGCGCACGGAGATGGAGCGTATCGACGACGTTATGGATTATCCGGACGATCCCATGTTTGCTGATGATCCGGTCAGCGACGATGTAGACTATTCCAAGCTCAGGGGACAGATAGACATAAAGAACGTGACCTTCGGTTA
The DNA here is from genome assembly GCA_902773255.1 of Oscillospiraceae bacterium. Taxonomy (GTDB): domain Bacteria; phylum Bacillota; class Clostridia; order Oscillospirales; family Oscillospiraceae; genus Limivicinus. The sequence goes on along the minus strand of CACYDX010000249.1, from coordinate 2,935 downwards.
TTCCCGTCTCGCCCCGCCCCTGATAAATGACTTCTCCATGAGCATGAAGCCCGGCAGCCGTGTGGCTTTCGTGGGGACCTCCGGCTGCGGCAAATCCACGCTCTCCAAGCTTATATCCGGGCTCTACCAGCCCTGGAGCGGCGAGATCCTCTTCGACGGCAAGCCCATCAATGATATAGACAGAAACATCTTCACGGGCTCCGTCGCCGTAGTGGACCAGGAGATAGTCCTCTTTGAGGACACCATAGCGAACAACATCAAGATGTGGGACAATTCCATCGAGGACTTTGAGATGATCCTCGCCGCGAGAGACGCCCAGATCTATGACGATATAATGGCCCGTGACGGCGGCTTCTACGGGAAGCTCATCGAAGGCGGTAACGACCTCAGCGGCGGTCAGCGCCAGCGCATAGAGATAGCGCGCGTGCTCGCCCAGGATCCGTCCGTTATTATAATGGACGAGGCCACCTCCGCCCTCGATGCGAAGACCGAGTATGAACTGGTCAAGGCCGTCAAGGACCGCGGTATCACCTGCATAGTGATAGCGCACAGGCTTTCCACGATCCGCGACTGCGATGAGATAATCGTCCTCGACAAGGGCGTTGTTGTCGAACGCGGAACACATGATGAGCTCTATGCCAAAGGCGGTTTCTATACAGAGCTCATCTCGAGCGACTGAGCGGGGGGTGATGCAATGGGATGGTTTGATGAACAGATCCGCCAGAGAAAGATAAGCGATCAGGAATTATTTGAAGACTCTATCTTCCAGATGGCATCCGCCGTGCTCGGCAGGCAGGCTGCAGGACAGCTCAATGACGAGCGCATAGTCACCAAGGTCGCGATAGGGGATATACTGAAGTATTACCACTTCAAGACCCCCGAGATCCCGGACAGCATAGTCGATGCGGATGATCAGCTGGAATACTGCCTGCGTCCGCACGGCATCATGAGCCGAAACGTTATCCTCGAAGAAGGATGGTATAAGGACGCCTACGGCCCGATGCTGGCTTTCCGTGCTTCGGACGGCACGCCCGTGGCGCTTCTGCCGAAGCCTTTCATGGGCTACAGATTCACCGATCCCGATACCGGCGATACAGTGACTCTGAACAAGACCAATGCAAAGATCTTCGCGCGTGAAGCCATCTGCTTCTATAAGCCTCTGCCCCTGAAGAAGCTGAAGATCGGCGACCTCATCTTATATATGAAGGACTGCCTCAGCAGCGGCGACTATATCATGATAATTGCGCTCACGTTGCTGGTAACGCTATTCGGTCTTCCGATGGTGAAGCTCACCAAGGCATTGACCGGCTTCGTGCTCGACAGCGGGAGCGGCACGCTCCTTGGGGGCACGGCGGCATTCATGCTCTGCGCCATAATCTCCGCGCAGCTAATAAGCACGGTGCGCGAGCTGATGATGAACCGGCTCGAGATCAAGACTTCACTCTCGGTGGAAGCCTCCATGATGATGAGGCTGATGAACCTGCCGGCAAACTTCTTCAGGAAATACGCCTCAGGTGAACTTTATAACCGCTTCGAAGCCGTGGGCCAGCTGTGCAACCTTCTCCTCGGCATGGTCTTCTCCCTTGGACTCACGTCTCTTTCATCCCTGATCTATATAACGCAGATCTTCAAATATGCGCCGGCTCTTGTGGTCCCGGCCCTGCTCATAATCGTTGTGAGCCTCGGCTTTACTCTCATCACAACATTCGTGCAGATGAAGATAAGCAAGAAAATAATGGAAAAGGCGGCTCAGGAAAACGGCGTGAGCTTTGCGCTCATAAACGGAGTCCAGAAGATCAAGCTTGCCGGCGCCGAAAAGCGCGCCTTCGCGCGCTGGGCCAATATATATAAGGAAGAGGCAGAGCTTTCATATGATCCGCCGCTCTTCCTGAAGGTAAACAGCGCCATCAGCACTGCGATATCCCTTGCAGGGACCATACTCATGTACTTCCTTGCCGTGAAGTCCGGAGTGACTCCCTCCGAATACATAGCCTTCAACATGGCATACGGCATGGTCACGGGCGCTTTCGCATCCCTCACGGCGATCGCGGCCTCTGCGGCCCAGATCAGGCCTATAATGGAGATGGCGGAGCCCATACTTGAGACCGAGCCCGAATCCTCGGAGAACAAATCCATGGTCACCTCCATCAAGGGCGCCGTGGAGATGAGCAATGTCTTCTTCCGCTATGACGATAAAACGCCTTATATCGTAAAAGGCATGAGCTTCAGGATAAAGGCCGGGGAATACATAGCCATCGTCGGAAAGACCGGCTGCGGCAAGTCAACGCTGATAAGGCTCCTGCTGGGATTTGAGCTTCCCGAGCGCGGCGCCATATACTACGACGGCAAGGATATGTCCAAGCTCGATCTGCGCTCGCTGCGCCGCCAGATGGGCATAGTGATGCAGAACGGCAGCCTCTTCCAGGGCGATATATATTCAAATATCGTTATCTCCGCCCCGCAGCTCACGGTCGATCAGGCCTGGGAGGCGGCGGAGATCGCCGGCATAGCGGATGATATCCGCGCGATGCCCATGGGCATGCAGACCTATATCTCAGAAGGCCAGGGCGGCATCTCCGGCGGCCAGAAGCAGAGGCTGATGATAGCAAGAGCCGTTGCACCCAAGCCGAAGATCCTCATATTCGACGAAGCCACCTCCGCCCTCGATAACCGTACGCAGAAGCAGGTCTCCGATGCGCTCGACGGCCTCAAATGCACCCGTATAGTGATAGCCCACAGGCTGTCCACCATAAAGAACTGCGACAGGATCCTCGTTATCGATAAAGGCGCCATCATTGAGGACGGCACCTATGACGAACTGATAGCGCAGAACGGCTTCTTCGCCGAACTCGTTGAAAGGCAGCGCCTCGATATCGGCGATACGGAGCCCGCCCCCGGTGTTCCGGGCGAGATGCCTGCCGAACAGCCGGTCCTT